>CAYWFU010000011.1:0-59674 GCA_964457585.1 uncultured bacterium
TAATTATCTTATGAAAGTTGTTGGTTTTTAAAGATTTTTAGTGCGTTTGCCCTGGGGGGCAAGGGGAGTTCCTTTGGTTACTGCCTGATTTATAATTGCTATTCGTTCCTCTTCAAGCAATTCAATCATACGTTCTTTTTTGGCAATCAGTTCATCGATTTGCGCAGTTTTGCGGTCGAGGAAAGTGGCGATTGTTTTTTGTTCTTGAATAGTAGGCAAAGGAATATATAATAATTGATATTTATCTGCCCCAATGTTTTGGATAGTTGCTTGATTAAAAATAGAATCTTTCCAATTTTCATATGCATTAGATTTTGTAAAATAGTAAAGGAAATCAGAACGAATTTTCTTTTCCTCAGGACTTGCTTTTATTAAATATCCTGCAAAACACGCATTTCCTTGATAATTTTTAAACTGAAATGTTTTACCAACGGTGGCACCACTTCTGGCAAACAAAATGTCATTATTTTTCAGAAGAAAATTTTTTGCTTTTTCAAACGGCAGTGATTTAAAAGTATCCTTCCTTAAGTTACCACCATCATCAAAATCAGTTATACGAATATAGCGGGGAAGCTTAGAATCATCTTGTTCTGCTATTTCATTTGCTCCATATTCCAATTTTCCCTGAACAAGATATTTTAGTTTTTTTTGCTTCCAATCTTTAGGTATTTTCCCAATCCACTCAACCCCCGAATCTTTATATTCCGGATATTGTCTCATCTATTCCATTCCTTTTTAAATTCAATTATTTGAAATATTATTTTAATTGCCTAATCTATTAAATGCTTTAGTTATGCTATCATCATTATAACCATCAAAAATAATATCGTTCTTAGCAAAGTAATGTTGTTCTGTTATTACTTTTGTTAAATTATTATAAAAATTATTTTTTTCTTCTTCCGTTTCTTTAGAATCTATCATAACCATTTTTTTTATATTTTTAAATTTTGTTATCATATGCTTTTCTATTTCTTCCTTATCATCATTTTCTTTTATTTCATATAAATGCTTATCAGCACGGGGAAAACAATAACCTATAGCAAGAAGATGAGTAGCATTTTGAAGTAAATTATTAAAAATTTCTTTTTGTTTTTCAAAATAGTCTCCTACTTCAGTGAATATCTTATTATGTTCTTGTGTAAAAACATCCGGGTTTCCTAAATAACCAATAATTAATGGTTCATATAAATCACTGAAATCGTATCTAAACTTTTCAACAGTAAAAGCCTTTTTTATATCTTTTTCAGGGAAGATTTTTGATTCTGATGAATCATGAAACATATTAAAACCACCATGAGGCTTAATAATAGGGATCGATGAATTATTAAAGGAGCATGGACAATCTAAGTCCATTTGAAAAATAATATCTAACTTATTATCAATAGAAACAGTTTCAAAGTTAATATCCCAGGTGAGATTAACAATGCTTATATTATAAGTATTTTTTAAATTTTTCAATTTATTTACTAATGCATAATGTGGAGATTTTTTTAACTTTTTTTTATAATTAGGATTGCTATAATCAAGACTATATCTTTCAATTAATAAATCTGTTAGCTCAAAATTTATCATCGTGTTTGCTGCATCAATTTCATGTAACAAAGCAACCTTAGGATAAAACTTTGATACACAACTGTGTCTATATAACTTAACATTTTCGATATACTTTTTCCAAATATCAGGAAAATACTTATTTATTTTATTTGTTTCTATTTCCAATGTATTAGGACAATCTTCAAAAATACGCTTGAATGATTTTAATTCATATTGAGACTTATAGAACTCCATACGGCTTTGTTGCGGCGGCGCGATAAAGCGCCGCGCCGCCGCAACGGCGAGCTGAGCTTTCGCTCAGCTCGCCGTTATATACCATATAAATACCATTTGGCAATCAAAATTCTAAAAATTTCAATAAAGGTCAATGAGAATCTTTTTTTTTCTGTTGGACAGGCATGATTTATTGAATCAACAAGGGTATATAAATGAGGATGTGTACACCTTAAATTTTCATAGTTCTCAAAAAATTTGTCTGTGCGTTGTTCGTTATTAATTTTCCCTTGAAAATGTCCTAATTCACCTAAACTAGCACCTGCTCCTAAAATAATAACAAGATTTTTACTCATTTATTGCCTCTTAAAATTAATAATATAAAAATCTAATGAACTCCCCTAGCCCCTCTTTAAAAAAAGAGGGGAATAGAAAAACATCACTTCTGACTAATCATTCTTTAATAAAAAAAGAGAATTAAGACCTCATCATACGCCAAAAAATACAACTCCCGATATTTCACCCTCTTTTTTTCAAAGAGGGGGCAGGGGGAGTTCATCCTTGATTTTTTCCAATACCCCTTCCAGATTTTTCAATACATCAAGATTAGAAAATCTTATTGTCCTAATTCCAAACTCAATAAAATAATTTCCCCTTTTTTTATCATATACAATCCCATCTTCTTTGAAATGTTGACCGCCATCCAGCTCAATTGCTAATTTTACTTTTGGACAATAAAAATCAGCAATATACTGTCCAATTCCATATTGCCGAAAAAATTTTAATTCATAAAATTGTTTATTCCGTAACTTGTTCCATAATAATCTTTCTGCATCAGTTTGATTTTTTCGTAAATCACGCCGATTTTCTTTTGTAGCTTTAAGATTATATAGCTTCATGCGAACTCCCCTAACCCCTCTTTAAAAAAAGAGGGGGATAAACATCAATTTTTGCAGCTCATCGATAAACCGCAAATACTATTTCGGCTCACTATTTTAAATTTGTAAGGGCTTGCGACGAAATAACTGTAACAAATTTATTATAAAAAAAATCATATAGGAACGCATGAAAATATTTAAATTGTTACAGTTATTTCGTCGCAAGCCCTAAGCTGCAAATTAATATAGAGGCTCATAGTTTTTTTATTCCAATACCTCACTCAACAATCCCTCTGTCTCTTTTTCCAGTGCAAGAATATCTTTTCGTATTTCCTCAAGACTTCTAACAGGATTTAATTCCTGTCCAAATACTTGTAAATTCGCGTCAGGATTGAGTTCACGCAAATATTCTTCGGCTATTGAGTTAAAATGCTCAAGGATATTTAGTGCATTTTTAGAAAAGCCATTAATGTAATTACGCAGATTAGAAGCGATATCATTCGAGTCTGCCATAAATTTTTGAAAATCAAATTTACTTTTATTATAAAAGGATAATTTTGCTTTTCGTTTTAAAACTTCTTCGGCGGCATCGAGAGATAAACCTTTAACTTTTGGAAGGTGTTCAAAAACAATTTCTTTTGTCGGTTCAAGAACACAATCAAGACGCCTTAAAACAGTAAGAGGCAAAATCACATGACCATATTCGGATTGTTTATAATCACCTCTCAAAAGGTCTGCAACACTCCAGATAAAATTTGCTTTTTCTCTGAAATTTATGGTCACAATTATTTCCTATGTATGATTTTTTCTACGGTTTCAACACAACCTTTAAAGATTCTCTTGCCTCTTTTGCCACTTGAAATCCTTTTTGAATTTCTTCCAGCGGGAGTGTATGGGTTATCATTCCTTCAATATCTATTTTTTTGCTTTTAATTAATTTCAGGGATTCAGCAAGGTCTACTGGAGCTGCGCCGTATGAGGATGTGACAGTTATTTCATTTCTCCAGAAATCAACAGTTGGAATTTTTATGTCAATATCTGGAATTGCAAAAAAAAGTATTGTGCCTTTCTTATCTATGCAATTAAATGCCTGTTCAACTGCTTGAACAGCGCCTGTACATATTATTATTCTATCTGCTTTTATATTTATTTTTTGATTTGCATTTACTATTTCATCTGCGCCGTAAATTTTTGCTTTTTTAAGTCGGTATTCATTTATATCAACTGCTATTACTTTTGCTCCTTTTAATTTAGCCAGTTTAATATTTAACAAGCCCGATACTCCGCAGCCTAAAACCAGCACAACCTGTCCTTTTTTCAAATTAATTATTCTCTGTCCGCGTACTACACAGGCAAGAGGTTCTATCATTGTCCCCTCTTCAAAAGAAACATTTTTAGGTAATAGATAAGTTCCAGTATTTACGTTTATTTTTGGTACCCTGACAAATTCACTATATCCACCCGGGTCATAATTGCCGGAATGCAAAACAGAACATGCTGTGTGATTCCCGTCCATACAATATTTACATTTATTGCATGGAACATGATGGCTTACAAAAACTCTCTGCCCTATTTTGAATTTTTTTGATTTAGATCTAACGATTTCACCTGTAATCTCATGGCCTAAAATACGCGGTGCTTTTTTTATTCTGTACCATTCCATAAGATCAGTACCGCAAATCCCGCTTGCCAATACTTTAACAAGTATCTCTCCCTGTCCAATCTGCGGTATGGGAATATCTTCTAATCGTATATCTTTATTATTATGATAAACTGCAACACGCATGGTTTATTCTTTCGTTATTTCTTCTGACTGTTTTTTAAATCATTAAAAATTTCCATTGCATGGTTAACATTTGCATTTTCATGCACAATAGCCTGTAATGCTCTTGCCATAGGGACAGGGGATGAACATTGCCATACATTTCTGCCAAGATTGATGCCAATTGCGCCTTTTTGCATACCATCATATACAAATTCTAAAACTTCGCGGTCCGTTTCACACTTGGGTCCGCCTGCCATTACAACCGGTACAGGACAACCATTAACAACTTTATCAAAATCTTTTTCACACCAGTAAGTCTTTACAACATGCGCTCCGAGTTCAGCAGCAATACGGCAGCATAAAGCAAGATAACGGGATTCCCTTTTTTCCAATTCTCTGCCAACTGCAGTAACAGCCATTACAGGGATACCGTAATTTTCACATTGATTAACAGTTTCAGCAAGATTCTGCAATGTTTGGCGTTCATAATCACTGCCTATAAAAACAGAGAGCCCAACAGCCGCTGTATTAAGACGTATAATTTCTTCAATTGAAGTAGTGATAACTTCATTTGCCAGGTCTTTTCCTACCATACTGGTTCCGCCGGATATCCTTAAAATTATTGGTTTTGTGATTGCTGTATCAACGCATGCACGCAATACTCCTCTTGTAACAAACAATGCATCACAATAAGGGAGAAGCGGCTTTATGGTTTCTCCTGGTTTATCGAGATTGCGGGTTGGTCCTTGAAAATATCCATGATCAATAGGCATAAAAAAACATTTTCCATCAGCTTGAATTAATTTACTTAATCGATTTTTAATTCCCCAATCCATTTTGTTCCTCCTCTATTTTTTATCCTTTATTTCTTTTTGGATAGATGAGATAAATTCTTCCAGCTTCATTTTTCCCATATCCCCTTTGCCCTTTTTGCGGATTGACACTTCATTGCTTTCTATCTCCTTATCCCCAACTACTAACATATAAGGTGTTTTTTCAATTTCTGCTTCTCTTATCTTCAGGCTTATGCTTTCAGATCGAGTATCGGTTGCTGTTCTTATTCCATTTTTAATTAAACTATCTTTAATCTTTTCTACAAAAGGTGCATGGTTTGTATTTACTCCAATTACTATAACCTGTGTAGGAGCAAGCCAGACAGGGAATAGTCCTGCATAATGCTCAATTAAAATACCTATAAATCTTTCCAGAGAACCGAAAATAACTCTATGAAGCATAACAGGTCGATGTTTATTCCCATCTGCTCCAATATAATTCAAATCAAATCTTTCTGGTAAAGCGAAATCAGCCTGAATAGTTGCGCATTGCCAGCTTCTGCCCAGACAATCCAGAAGTTTTATATCAATTTTAGGACCATAAAAAGCGCCGTCCCCTTCATTAATATCAAAATTCATTTCTCTTTTTACAAGGACATTTTTTAAAATATCTGTTGCGCGCTGCCAGTCTTCATCTTTTCCAATATATTTTTCCGGACGGGTACTTATTTCTATTTTATATTGATTGAATCCAAAAATTTTAAAAGTATCCATCACAAAATCTATTATTTTGGAAATTTCATCCGGGAGCTGTTCCAGCAGGCAAAAAATATGCGCATCATCCTGTGTAAACGCACGTACACGCAATAAACCATGCAGTACTCCAGATTTTTCATGTCTATGCACAGTTCCTAATTCAAAAAATCTTAACGGAAGATCTTTATAACTTCGTATCTGATTTTTAAAAATCAGCATATGCGCAGGACAATTCATTGGTTTAATCCCGTACTCCTGGTCATCAATTTTACTAAAATACATATTTTCTTTGTAATAATCGTAATGTCCGGAAGTTTTCCATATATCCGAACGCAGGAGCTGGGGCCCGATTACTATCTCGTATCCGCGTTTTAAATGTTCTTCTTTTTCATAATCCTCAAGCAGTTTACGCAATAAAGCGCCTTTCGGCAAATATATTACAAGTCCGGGACCGACATCTTCATGTATCATAAAAAGATTAAGTTCCTTGCCAAGTTTACGGTGATCGCGTTTTTTTGCTTCTTCTATCATATTTAAATAATCATCTAATTGCGATTTCTGCGGAAATGAAATACCATAAATTCTTTGAAGCATTTCATTTTTCTCATCACCATGCCAATAAGCGCCTGCTATGCTTAAAAGTTTAAAAGCCTTGATTTTACCGGTAGTTGGGACATGCGGCCCGCGGCATAAATCTGTAAAATTACCCTGAGTATATATTGAAATTTGATTATCTTTTAAATCATTAATGAGCTCAATTTTATAATTCTGCTCCTGTTTTTTAAAAAAGGATACTGCGTCATCATTAGAAATTTCCTGTCTTGCAAATGCCAGATCATCGTTAACTATTTCAGCAATTTTCTTTTCTATTTTTGCAAGATCTTCCGGAGTAAAAGGTACTGGCGAAGAAAAATCATAATAAAAACCCTGATCGATTGCAGGGCCAATAGCCAATTTCACGCCGGGAAAAAGCTCCATCACAGCCTGCGCCATAATATGAGAGGTTGAATGCCAGAAAATTTCTTTTCCTTCTTTTTTGTCAAATGTGATTATTTCTATTGAAGAATCTTCATTAATAGGTTTTGTCAAATCTTGAAGTATTCCGTTAATTCTGATAGCGATCGAGCTCTTTCCCAAATTCTTCCCAATATCATAAGCTATCTTTTCCCCTGTAATTCCATTTTGAAATTCTCTTTTTGAACCATCAGGCAGGGTAATAATAATCTTTTCCATGAAATTCTCCCTTAAGCAGAATAAGTTAATAACTATGGTGGGCGATACTGGAATCGAACCAGTGACCTCTTGCATGTCAAGCAAGCACTCTAACCATCTGAGCTAATCGCCCTATCTTGAAAATACAATAGTAGAGACGCAAAATTTTGCGTCTCTACTACTCTTTAATTGATATAATATATATTATTGATATAATAAAGTCAAAAAATAAATACAGGAATTTCAATAAGGAGATAAATGAATTCACTTTACGATATTGTTTTTATTAATCCTCCAATGACTTATAAAAATCGTTTAGGTCCATTTGAGCATCTCGGAAGTCATAGTCCGCCATTCAACTTATGTTATCTTGCCAGTATTGTTCGTAAAAATGGTTTTGTTACGGCAATCATTGATGCAGAAACAAATCTTATGGATAACGAAAAAGTCATAAAAGAAATTTCAGCTAAAAATCCGGCTTATATTGGAATAACTGCCATGACGCTTTCCATTTCGAGGGCAGCGGAAATTGCTTCACAAATAAAAAAACATATACCTCAAATAGTTATTATTTTAGGAGGTGTTCATGTTACTGCATTGCCTGAAGAAACTATGCAAAGATATCCTTACTTTGATTTTGCTGTATTAGGAGAAGGGGAAAAAACTTTAATAGAACTTTTAAGCGCTTTAAAATTTAAAAAAGATATTAAAAATATTCAAGGAATAATTTATCGAAATAAAAACAATGAATTAATAAAAACTCTACCGCAACCTTTAATGCAAAATCTGGATGAATTACCTTTCCCCGCTTTTGATTTATTATACGGCTATCCTGATTTATATCGCCCGGCAATATTGAAATTTAAACATACTCCATCAATTATGCTTTCAACTTCAAGAGGATGTCCGTATAAATGTATTTTTTGCGACAGCGCTGTTCTTAATGATACGTATAGAACATATAGTATTGATTATATTATTAATTTAATAAAACATCTTAAGAAAAACTATAATATCAAAGATATAAATTTTCAGGATGATACTTTAACAATTTCTCATAAACGTATTAATGAATTTTGCGATAAAATTTATGAAGAAAATATTTCATGGTCGTGTCAGGCAAGAGTTGATACTGTTAATCCTGAGTTATTGCTTAAAATGAAAAATTCCGGCTGCTGGTCTATTGCTTATGGTATTGAAAGCGGTAATCAGGAAATACTGGATATAATCAAAAAAGGTATTACACTCGAACAAATTCAAAATGCTGTTCATTGGGCAAATGAGATTGGCTTGGAAACAATAGGCTTTTTAATGATCGGCAATCCAAAAGAAACACCTCAAACAATACAAAAAACAATTGATTTTGTATGCAGTTTATCATTAACCTATATTCTGCCATGGTTTTTTACTCCATTTCCCGGCACAACAAGTTTTAATACAGCTACAGAATATGGTACAATAGAACGCGATTGGGATAAAATGAGCTGTGCGCAGCCTGCATTTCTGCCGCATGGCTTGACAAATGCAGATTTAATCAAGTATTATAAAAAGCTCATTTGTAAATTTTATTTTCGCCCTAAACAATGGAAATTTTATTTTTCAAAAATTTCGCAGCCGAATTTTATTAAAAGAATCTATCTTGGCATAGAAGCATTTTTAAAAATTGAAATGGGAAAAAATAGATAGAAACATGAAAACACTATTATTAAATTTACCTTATCATATACCTATAATGCGGCGATATATTGCTTCTTATTATGCTCCAAATTTTTTATTACCTCCTTATGAACTTATGTCTTTAGGTACCATTGTTAAAGAATGGAAAAAATCTCCTGTTCATTTAATTGATGCTGTTGCAGAAAAATATACTTTAGATGATGTCTTAAAACGAATAAATGAATATAATCCTGATATACTTGTCAGTATGCCTGGATTTGAATCGTTTTCTGAGGACATAGAAATCTTAAGTTATATAAAAAGCTCTTTCCCAAAAATGAAAGTAATTATTTTTGGTTATCTTTCAACTCTTTTTGCTGAAGATGTTTTGAAATATAGTAATCTGGATATAGTTATAAGAGGTGAACCTGAAATAACTTTTTCTTACCTTTTTGATGTTTTAGTAAAAAATAATGCTTCTTTATTCAGTCTGTTAGGGATTAGTTACCGCAAGGGGGAAACAATAATTAGTAATCCAGACTCATCCCGAATAGATGAATTAGATTTATTCCCATTTCCTGATCCGGAACTTATTAAATTAAAATTATATAGAGAGCCTTATCTGGGGCGAAGAGTAATGGCTTTTTATTCTGCACGCGGCTGTAAAGGAAACTGTGTTTATTGCGTGAAAAGTTTTGGGCATCATATTCATGCTAAGACTCCTGAAAATGTTATAAAAAAATTAATGTGGTACAAAAAAAATCATAAAATTCATAATTTCAGGTTCCTTGATGATAATTTTACTTATGATAAAAAACGGGTTATTGAAATATGCAAAAAAATTATTTCTGAAAAAATAAAAATAAAATGGACATGTTTAAGCAGGATTGATACTCTTGACATGGAAATTCTTACATATTTAAAACAAGCAGGATGTAAAAGAATTTATCTGGGAATTGAAAGCGGCAGTGATAAGATTCTTAAGCTGTATAATAAAAATTATAATTTAGATGATATGCGGTCAAAAATAAAGATGCTGCATAAAGTTGGCATTGATTTTACAGGTTTTTTTATAGTAGGCGCTCCTTTTGAAAATGAAGAAGATGTACAGGAAAGCATAAATTTCGCAATTGAACAAAATTTTGATTATATTATAGTAACACGATTAAAATTTATTCCCGGGACAGAAATGTTTAAAAAAAACAAAGATAAAATAGAATTCAGTCTTTTCCCTTACAAAGCAATTTTTGAATCTTCTGAATATGAAAAAAAAGTATTTTCATTAGAAAGATTATTTTATAAAAAATTTTATTTTAGACTTGGATATTGTTTAAAAAAAATAAAGTTGATATTTATCAGCCCAATTAATATAATACATGGGATATACATGCTTAAAAGATTTTTAAAAAGCAAAGAAAATAGAGACTTTATTTAAAATCGTAAATGTTCATACTGACACCTGATACCTGAATGCTTACATTTTGACCCGGAGCTTATATGAAAATAAGTATAGTAATACCAACATACAATGAATCTCAAAACATTGAGAGATTGATCAAAAAAATTTTGCAGTTGAATTTAAATATAGATATTATTGTAGTTGATGATGACTCCCCTGATAAAACATGGAAAATAGTAAAAAATTTAACCCGAGAATTCTCAGGAGTATATTGTATCAGGCGCTGTGGTCAAAAAGGACGCGGAACTGCAGGCATTGCCGGATTTAAATACGCTCTGTCATTAAACGCAGATTATATAATTGAAATGGATGCGGATTTTTCACATCATCCGTCATATATTCCTATTATGCTGAACAAAATAGTAGATTATGATATTGTTGTTGGTTCAAGATTTTCTTCTGGGGGATCTGATAAAAGAGGTGTTATAAGATACTTTATAACAATTTTCGCAAATTTTTATATAAAACAAATATTAAAAATAGATATTAAAGATTGCACTTCCGGTTACCGTTGTTTTAAACGTAAAGTATTAGAAAGCATTGATATTGATAATACCATCTCATTAGGTCCTGCTATAGTTCAGGAACTACTATATAAAGCTCATCTCATGGGTTTTAAAATAACAGAAATCCCAATTGAATTTGTAGATCGCATAAGAGGAAAATCTACCTTTAACTGGAAAACAATGCTTCAGGGGTTTCTTATGGTGCTTATACTTCGCTATCTTTATTCTTCTATCCGAAGTGAAGAAAATTATCCTTCATTGAATAACAAAACTATAATTTATCATAAGAATTCAGACATATAATTATTTGACATTTTAAAGTTATACTTTAAAATATCAAATACGTATATAAAACGATTGATCGAAAAAACATTAAAGGAAGCAATAGCTTCATTCCCCGCTGTTTTTATCGGAGGGGCAAGAAGATCAGGGAAAACAACAATATTCAGGTCATTTCTTAAAGGGTATAATTACGTACTTCTTGATGAGTTAGATATAAGATCTCTAGCTATCGAAGATCCTCCCCCCGAAATTTTCTGGAAAAATATCCACCTCAAGTAATTATTGACGAAATTCAAAATACTCCGAGTCTATAATAACCTTTTCGATCGCCCCCACACCTAATACAAAATGTCCCCAACTTTCCCCCTTAATTGCTTTTAAATTTATTTTTTTAGTTTTCTATATCTTTTTATTTTATAGATTTATTTCTATTTTCAATTATTAGTTGACTAGTTGCCTCTAAACCCCAACAATATTTACTTTTGAAAAACGTTAATCCTTCCAGAAAACTATTTTTATTTAATTTTTCTTATTTCAAAAAAATCAATCTTAATACCTACTTCAGGGGGTGATATCCCATAATAAATAGAACTTACATCGTTATAAACAGTAAATATAGGCTTCCCATTTAAGTTTTTAAATATTTGCTCTGAGCCAATTTTTGACCACGTTCTTCCATCTAAGCTATAATATCCATTATAATAAATATCCTTTTTAGAAATTTTGATATACATATCTCCCGAAAGGTCTCCTATATTTTGAATAGACCCAGACTTTTCACCATTTAAATTTTTAATAAAATTTATATTATTTTTACTAATCCGAATTGTTATATCATTAGTTTCGTCTCTTTTAATTTTTAGTTCAATCCTAGTATTTGATTCCATACTTGCAATAATTTTAACTATGATTTCATAGTTTTGAGTCATATTTTCTGCAAAAACTAATTCATTTTTAATGCTCCCCTCTTTACTGCGATTGGTAGCAATAATTAATAAATATTCATTATCTACTATCGCCCAACGTTCTGTATCCTCGCCAATTAAATTCCACTCTGGGCGTAGGGAAGTTCCAGTAAAATCATCTCTAAAAAATATAGCCTCAGATTCTTTTTTATCTTGAGCAAAAAGATTTTGTGGTATAGTAATTTGGAGTAACCAAAAAAATGGCATTACTAACAAGTAATATTTTTTATTTTTCACTATGAGACTTCTTGTTATAAATTTTATTTAAAAAAATCTTTTGTTATATTTTATATGATACAGTTCGTTTTTGAACCAAACAAATATAGATACTCATTTTAAAATAATTCTTTCAACTGTTACCCATGCATGTTTTTCTCCACTATCATAAGTTACATAATATGTATTGTTTCTAATATTTTTAATAATTGCAGGAAACCATTCCTTTTGACCTGATGAATCTAATAGTACAAATACTGTATTGTCTAAACTTAATTCTGATTCTTTTGGTTTAGAATGAAAATAAATATGTTTTTTTTCAACCCACTCTTCATCAGAAAAGTCATAAAAGATACGATATTTACTATCTTTAATTTCACGTACTTCTCCGTGATAAAGGTTTCCTCGTCCTTTCCACATAGATAAAACTTTATCACCAATTTTAATTTTAACCTTACTATCTATATTTTGTTTCCCATTATAGAGTATTTTCCCAATTTTTGCTTCAGGTTTAGTACTCACACCCGTCATCATGGATTTCTCCAAAGTATGAAAGGCTTCTTTTTGAGATGGATTGTTAACACCTCTGAAGCTATACCATCCTTGGAATAAACCAAATATTCCAGCAATGATTGAGGCAATAATTACTGAAACAGCACCTATCATTTCTGATTTTCTAAATTTATTTTTTTTGATATTTTTATTATATTTAAAAGTCAATACCAAGTCTCACTTTAACTATTTGATATCTTAATAATTTTTTATGTTTTTTTTCATATCTCACATGATATTTATTGAATAATTTCCTATAAATACTATAATTAAATTCAATTTTAATAATATATTATCCAGAAGCCACATTTTTATTTTGGGCTTTACTTTAATCAGATTTTTTGTTTTTATATTTGCTTTAATCTAATTTCAATTCGATAGATTGATAACTATTCTAATTTATTTATTAAATTTATCTACTAATTTTTTTTATCTGGTTTTATTTAAAACGTAAAAATTAAGAGGCGGTGTACTCGCCATCCTCTGCTGTACTATTTTAAAATATTAATATATTTTATATCTCTTTTTTGTCTGTCGATGAAATTTCAAAGTAAGGATAATAAATGTTAAAATTCATCAACAAGTATATATATCCTCTTTACCACCACCTATACTTGAAGGATTCCAATAACCCAAATTTGGGAAAAACCATTTGGTATACTTAATTCAAAGCCAGTATCCCCACGTATTTTATTTTGCGTGAAAGTAAGATGTAATAAACTATTTTTGTAACTATAAAGTTTAAAATTATTATTAAAAGAGTATTTTTTATTCATAGCAAATACCTCCTCTCCTAATGAAATACTTATTCAACTTACATTTTCAATTACTCTAATGGTGGATTCCCATTATTTCCATAAACTCCAATTTCTCCACCTGTCTCACTTGCAATTTTTGCAGGAGAAGTTTCTTGTAAATGAAAATCTGTCGAGTTTACAAACAATGGATCACTAAGAATAATCCCCTTTCCTTTTAGTAAAGTACTATCATTTGAATGAGTTTTATTATTAAAAAAATTAGTATAGGATACAGTTGTAGGAGAATTATCAGAATAAATTCCATAGGAAGCTTTGTTATTAGCAATAATTGTGTTTTTTACTTCAAGAAAGGAATCCTCACTTTTAATCTCATATGCATTGTTATTTATAGTAAAAAAATTAATATTGCCATGGCTTGATCCAAGATAAATACCATTAGATGAATTAGAATTAATAATAGAGTTTGATAGTGTTAAATTTGAACTCCAACTATATATTCCATTCCCTAAATTTTTAGATATATTACAATTTAATATAGTGACAATTGAACCATCTAAATTTAACCCTGTTCCATTATTTGAAATAATTTTAGTATTAGAAAGATTAAGAATGAGATTCTCAGAATAATAATAAGTTTCGATTCCAGCCTCAGTATTAGACGCTATAACACAATTTGAAATATTCATCTGAGATCCATAAGAGATATATATACCTTCACCAGCATTGTTGAAAATGTTGGTAGACTCTAACTCCACGAGTGAGCTTGATATACTCATTCCTTTACCTGTATTCCCATAAATTTTACAAGAAGAAATAATGACATTTGAACAATAAGATAAACTTATCCCAATTAGTCCATGTGTTATAGACAAATTATTTATAGTAATATTTTTCATGGGAGGTGAATAATAAGTACCATTTTTAATCACGGATGTAGTACCATTACCAGAAATTATAGTGGAATCTGCACCAGCTCCTTGTAAAGTAATATTATCAATTAAATTGATATCTTCATTATATATTCCTGGTGCTACTTTTATTTTTATAATAATATTATCTGGAGGAGCAGTATCTTTTACATAATCTATTGCAGATTGTATATAGCTAAAATCAGATGGTATATTAATAATATTATCAATCACTGTAATTATAGTGCTATCTGAGATAGTATCATAAATATCACTAATCTTACAGTAAATAGTATAAGTATCCGGTTTATTTGGAGCTGTCCAAATTGCTGATGTCCGAGTAGTATTATCAAATGAACCAGCATTAGCTGACCATAAATATTCTATTGTATCATTATCAAGATCAGTAGCTTCTATTGAAAGTTTAACTTTACCTTCAACTGGAAGTTTACTATATGAAGCTTTTATAGGACCCACAATTTCAGGCTTTCTATTTGAGACAATGATTTCTATCTCAGATGAAGTACTATGTTCCTTATTATCATTGACAGTACATTTAATTTTACATGTTGATATTATATAAGGAGCAGTCCAGATAACTGATTTTTTAGTATAAGAATCAAAGGTACCTCCATTAGCTGACCAGGAATAATTTAATGTATCATTATCAGGGTCAATAACATCTATAGATAATGTTACTTTTTCATATTTTGATACATTTGTAGAAGAAGCGGTTATCTTATTTATTACTGGTGACTTATTTTCTTTTTCACCACATGCCAATCCTAAAAGTAAGATTAATAATATTATTGTTTTATAATATTGTTTTTCCATATTGTTTTTTCTCCTTTTAATTTTAGAGTTTCTTGCAAGTCTGCAATAGCCTTGTAAATAGTATATCTCCGGCGTTTTATTTTTTTAATCCCCCTTGTTTTATGATAAAATTATCATAATTAGAATTTCAATTCTTACCGATTAAGTTTAATAAGTTTGAATCTTTTTATACACAGCCATTTTTCAACGATATTGACGTTATTCAATGGTTCAGGACTTTTTAAAATTCTCCACAACTAGGTCCGTCGAAAAACTAATTTTACAGTATTTTTCTCTACCTCTGTACTTCGGATAAGCGAGAGATTTTGATACAATTACATTAATATCTATTTCAATGTAAAATTTGTTGTTTTGCCCTTTTTATAAGTTGTTTAAGATATTTTTCAAAATTATTTATATCTATCGTTTCACGGTGATCTATTATAGGAGGTAATGCTCTTTGTGTAATTTTATCTAGAATAGGTACAATTAGCTTGTTGCAACCATAAGCTATACCAATTTCTATATTTATCCATGAACGTTTAATTGAATATGGACTCATAAGAACTAAAAATTCGTTACATTTATGGATATTTTTTTATCAATTTAGGAATATCATCGTATCCTCCATCTATATTTTCAAAAAGGAATACTGATACTTTGATTCTATGTTTTTTTCCATAATTTTCAATCCGTTTAGCCATTTGCTCCGCTACCCAGCTATCTTTTACTGATTTATGGCTCAGAAATATACCATAATCATTTTCTATTAAAAAATGTGAGGTAGAATAAGCGTTGCTACCAACATCAATATCTAACTGAAAACTGTTATATTCAGAGTTATAACCATCGGGTTTTGGAGCAAAGCTATATAGGTTATGTTTAAATCCTTGATCTACAGGTAAATTGACCATTTTCCCAGTTCCAAACAATCTTCCATGATTAAAAAACATCCTTGCAAAATTTCTCAATGTTCCAGGGTTTTTTCCAGAATACCAGTTAAGAATTTCTCTGACTTTTTCTATATACATATTTTTTATATCTCCTTGATTCAAAAAATTATATAAAATTTATTGAAAGGAAATTACAAATCCACAAATTATTGAATTTGGTTATTTAAAAATATGTGATAATTGAAGTAATATAATATATGCAGGATAAAATGTTAGTATAATTTAAAATAATGGATATTTTTTAAATTTAAAAACAGGATATTATTCTTTCCCTGCGTATATATCCATTATTTTATTCAGCATTACAATTGCATCTTCTTTTTTGCGCTGGAAAGAATTGCGGCCAATAATAGAACCAAAGCCACCGCCGGCATTTATTGCTCTAATTTCTTCATATACTTCATCCAGACCTTTTGCTGGGCCGCCGGAAAAAATAACTATACGTTTACCATTAAAAGAACTTTGAACAACATGTTTAATACGATCAGTCAGCGTAGCAATTGGAATTTTTTTGGATTCATAAACTTTACGCGCTGCATCCTGTTCGATATGTTCCGTTGGCGGTTTTACTTTAATTATATGAGCTCCAAGCTGACATGCTAAATGAGCTGCATATGCTACGACATCAATAGCTGTCTCACCATTTTTTGATAAACCAGAACCTCTTGGGTATGACCAGATAACTACTACAAGCCCTTTTGATTTGGCTTCTTCAGTGAGTGCACGAATTTGTTCGTACATTGTATTTCGGTATTTCGAACCAGGATATATTGTAAATCCAATAGCTTCACATCCAAGCCGCAGAGCATCATTTACAGAACCTGTGATTGCAGGACATGGATCATCTCCGCCATATAAGGAATCGCTATTATTCAATTTTAAAATCAGAGGTATTTCACCGGCAAATTTAGCAGCACAAGCTTCAATAGCACCAAGTGGAGCAGCATAAGCATTGCAGCCAGAATCTATAGCCAGATTAAAATGATATTCAGGATCATACCCTAACGGATTAGATGCGAAACTACGTGCCGGGCCATGTTCAAATCCTTGATCTACAGGTAAATTAACCATTTTCCCGGTTCCAGCCAATCTTCCATGATTAAGAATCCTTGCAAGATTTCTCAATGTTCCAGGGTTATCTCCAGAATACCAGCTAAGAATTTCTCTGACTTTTTCTGTATACATAAAATTTGCCTCCTTGGTCTAAAATTATTTTTTTATTTTATTGTATTCTATACAATATTATAACGAAATATAATCAATTTATTTTCAATATTAATAAATAAGTTAGGCTCGATAAATCGAGCAACTACAATGCATTATGTTTGTAGTTGCCCAATTTATTGGGCATATTCAATTCCCTGTATATTAAATTATTATCAAATTGACCTTTAAAATATACCATATTTATTTTATTAAAGTCAAGAAAAAATCTTGCAAAAATCTTACAAAAATTTAACTGTGAAATCAACAGTAGAGTGAAGTCCAATGATAGTAATTTAAGAGGTTTTTTAATGATTTCATGTTTTATATTATAATACTATTTTTTCCAGATAATATGTCCATTGATACTATATTTTTCATAAGTTTCTAAAATATCAGTACAAAATTTTTGTAATTCTTGATTATCTTCGCTTTTTGCTAATTCATATAACCTAATAAACATTTTTTTACCAGTAGCTCTCCATGGGTGACATGGCTTATTATTTTGTAATTGGATAATATCTTTTCTATAAGGAGCAATGTCATATCCTATAACCCTTCTTCCTAATTCTTTTGCAACATTATGGTTGTTCCACTGCCACACATTGGATCAACGACTAAATCACCCTCTTTTGTATACCTCTGGAGCAAATTCCAAATAACAAAAGCAGGTGTTACACCGTTAAATTTATTATCACCATGCAGTATATCACCGTAATTTTGTTTTAATAGTTCAACATTATCATTTAATAATACAATTACAATTTTATTACCTACATCTAAAAGTTTTGCAGTGAGAACAATCATCATTTCTGTTTTTCCGCTTTGAGGCTCACCATATATCACAAAGGATTTAATACCATCATTAATATTCTTAATAGTTTTATCTATTACTCTCTGAAAACGTTCGATAGCCACACCCTTTTTAGAGAGTCGCTCTAATTGTCTATCATAACGATTATTTGAATTTTGTTCATTTATAAAATTTTTAATATCGAACATATTTATCACCTTAACAACTTTTTTAAATCCTCAATAAATTTATCAAACATTTTTACCTTATCGCTTTCCTCAACTTCATTTTCACTCATAACATAACTTCCATCCGTATCAACCTCAACTATTGCCCTGCCTTTTTTAGTAGGTTTTTTAATAGTTAAAGTTCCATCTTCATCAGGTGTAATAAAAAAGACTTTGATATGTTTGGTCACTTCATCAAGTGAAAGTTTAATTTTCCAATATCCTGTCTGGGCAATTCTCTCTCTTAAAGTAACTTTACTTGATATGACAGCAATAACTTTGTATGTTTTTGGATTATAAATTACTATATCTACATCTGGAAGGTGAGAGCCAAACTCCCCATAATCAACAAGGAGATTCCTTTTCACACTGCTGAATTCTATCGAGAGCCTACTACTGTTAGTTCTCTCTAAAGTATTTCCTTCAATAATTGCCAAACCGAGACTTTCAACTTCATCTTTTATTATATGGATAACAAGTTTTTCTAAATTTTTACCCTTAAAAGCACGCCAAGATTGTTCATGATCATTATTAGGAGTCGGGTTATTCGACCAGTCATTTTTATGTATTTCTTTTGCTTCTCTTAAAAGATTTGAAATATGTTTATAAGTATTATTTGCAAATTTTTTCTTTTTATTTTCATAGAGTTTAAGTAAATCTATAAATTTCATATCTTTCTCCCTATAACAATATATTCCGTTGGATAAGCATGAAAATCCTCTTCTCCATTCTTAGCAAATTTTCCAGTTTCAGCATCCCTTTTTTGTGGTAGAATTTTAGAAGGAATTTCTCTTTTAATAATTCTATCTATTGCTAATCCAGAATGCTGCATGCTTTCTGCGAAAACCTCCGCATTTAAAACTTCTACTTTTCTTAATGTCGTATTCCCAATAACATAGCAACATCTTCCTCCTGGTTTTAATATTCTATAAGTTTCAGTGAAGCATTCTTGCATATCAATAAAAAATGCTTCAATTTCTTTAGCCATTTTTTGATCTTTCACAAACATTTGATTTAGTATAGATTTTGCAATTTCACTTTTTAGATATCTATCTTTATATTGTTTATATGAAGTACCTATAAATTCTTTGCGATATTCTGATAGGTCAGCAAAATATTCAAGCCAAAGAGTGCTTAGTTGATGAAGGTCAGCATATTCATAGCTTGTTACATAAGGACTTGAAGTTATTTGAATATCAATAGTTTCATCGTCTACAGGTTGTTTCCGTGCATCTCCTCTCTTTATATTCAAATATAAGTCTAAATTATTTTTAATATAGTCTGGAGTAACTGTCCAGAATTCTCTGTTTCTTATTTCCATCTTTTTAAGATGTCTTTTAAAACTAACAATTGGCTTTTGGATTATTTTATTAAAATCTCTTGTTGGTTTAGTGCTTCCCATTAGCCAGATGGAAGTTGTTTTTAAAATATGACTGAAGCAGACCATGAAAAAATTTTGTATAGTTGAATCAGTTTCTTCTTTAATTTTTGCTAGTATCATACCTAATTCTTCTTTTATCTCTGGTTTGAACCAATAATTTATTCTTTCTATATTTGTTTTTGGTATATATGGAGTTATTTGAAAACTGCTAAATAAGGTATTAGATTCTAGAAATGATAAACTTAGAAGTAATTGTTCTACTCTTTCTTTTAGCTTAACAGGGTTTATAGGAGTACTTTTTACATTTGTAATTAGATTAGAAATATAATTAATATCAGTACCGCTTGCCCTATATCCTCTTGTTATTGCACATGCAATTGTTGTCCCGCTTCCCATAAAGAGGTCATTTACATGAGGTACTTTAATACCAATGAGATACTCGTCCATGAGCTTTTCGACCAATTGAGGAATAAATTTAGCAGGATAGCGATGATAGCAATGCGTTAATTTAGAAGTGTCACTGGGCTTATATTCAATAAAAGACCAATCTTTTTTAACATCTTTGTTTTGAAATAACTTGATTAACTCTGTTGAAGTATAAAATTTATCCCTTTTACTTTTAAATTCTCTTATGTCTGTTAATAATGCAGTTTCCATATTTAATTTCATATTATAACACTCCGCGTATTTAAAATTCTGATTTACGACTTCCACTAAGTTTTTTCCAACTTTTTTTATAAAAAACAACGATAACTTCAACAGGTGCAATTACATAAGGTGCAGATGCAGAAAGCCATGAACCCCATTTGGTAAATAAATCATTTCTGTTTCTTTAACAATTGAATCATTTTTTTTATATTTGCTTGGATTTTTTTGTTAAATCGTCTTTGTCCACCGGGTGTCTT
Source organism: uncultured bacterium (assembly GCA_964457585.1). GTDB lineage: Bacteria > JACRDZ01 > JACRDZ01 > JACRDZ01 > JACRDZ01 > CAYWFU01. The sequence continues at coordinate 20,729 of CAYWFU010000011.1, forward strand.
AATAGCAGATATTAATCCTTGTTTTTCCATACGATAAATTGTTGAACTGCTTATTCCAAGATATTTAGCTGCTTCTTTGGTTGTATATACTGCTTTTTCTTCCATTTGATTACTCCCCAATAAAATCAAAATATAATTTATCAGCAGGAAAGTATAACATTAATCAACATTTGTCAATATTTATTTTCTAATTCTGCTATGCGCTTACGGCTACGTCTTGAGCTTCGATAAAAATCCCATGCGCAATAATTTGTCCAATTCATTTTTTCGCAAGCCCTTAGTACAGCACAACAGAATTAAGTCCACAAAAACAAAGTAAATTAAGACTCCCCTAACCCCTCTTTGCTAAAGAGGGGAATAAAGTAGGTATTTTGTAGACTTAATTCTGTGGTGCTATACTTAGCTAATGTTATATGAACATGCAATTGATTCCACAAATTTTTTCCCCAGCCCATCCCAGTCAAAATTTTTCTTAATAAATTCATATGCTTTAATTTCTCTATTATCATATGGAAAATCAGTTAATATCTTATCGAGCAATCCCATAAAACTATTAATATCTTTTTCACTTTGATATGTAAAATTTTCAAATAATTTCAGTTCCCCAATATTGTTGCAAATTACTTTTTTCTTAAGTGCAAGGCATTCTCTTAATTTCATTGAAGAACGATAGTAATTTACATCCGTGTCTTTATAATATACAAGTGCTAAATCTGAAATCAAAATATATTTTACTATTTTCTCAGGTGTTAAATATCCTGTAAAAAATATTTTTTTTAAATCAAGATTTTTTGCAAGATTGATAAAAAAATTCAGTAAAGGGCCACCGCCGGCTATAATAAGAAAAGTATTTTTTTTCTCAAGTATTTCTTTTATATTATTTAATATAATATCCAGGTCTGAGGCTATATTTAAATGCGCTGGATACACTAATATTTTAGTATCTTTGTCTAATTTTTTTTCATTTAAAAAAAATTCTTTAAATTTTTTAACATCAATTTCAGAATTAAAAATATTGAAATCTACTCCCTGCGGCAGATTAAATAGTTTTTCAGGAAGAACATTGTATTCATTAATAATAAAATTTTTAAGCAGTGCATTATGAAAAGTAACCATATCAAAATATTTTGGAAAAGGTTTTTGGATAATTCTTGAAAACGAACTTATTGCACCTTTTCTATATCCGAAATCTATATCATCAATATCAACAATTATTTCATTTTTTGTAATTATTTTTTTGATCAAAAGAGGCAATGTTGTATTTGGATAAGGTTTCATTGCAATTCCAATTTTGAAATCAGTTATAGCAGTATAAAAAATATATTTAATGAAATTGATCAGGAAATCCATCATGAAAGGTTTTGATTTGCATGGAGTGATGAATTTAACATTGGCTCCATTATTTTCAAGCGAATGAGCCAGATATTTAGCGCGCAAATAGCATCCTGAATTTTTTGGCAATGAAGATAAAATCAAAAAATCATATTTCATCGTATCATCTTCTTTTTTAAAATAGCGATTGCTCTATCTGTAATTTTAATAAATCCTTCAATATTCCATTTCCAGTCAAAAGGTCTTATTTTTTTCAATAAATACATTGGTCTGAAAATTAATTTTTTATAAACGTAATTTTTTAATTCTATTAAATCTTCTTTTGTTAATGATTCGGTTCTAATTACAGGCTCAGGAGAAAGCGGGGAATACTTACTCCAGTCTTCAGTTAATAAAAAATTATTTTCTTTATAATATTTATATATTTCCGTATTTGGGAAAGGAGTAGCAAAACAAAACTGAGTATAAAAAGGGTCTACTTCTTTAATGAATTTAATTGTTTCCTCTATTGTTTCTCTTGATTCCCCGGGCAGGCCAATTATTGCCATTCCATAAAAAAGGATTTTATTTTTATGCAGGAGTTCAGCTGCTTTTCTTATATCAGATAATGATATCCCTTTTTTCATACAGTTAAGAATTTTCGCAGAACCGGATTCAATTCCAATCGCGATTTCCATACACCCGGCTTTTTTCATTAATTTTAATATTTCATCATCAATTAAATTCGCCCTTGTACAGCTTACCCATTTTAAATTTATTTTTTCATCTATCACTAATTTTAAAAGTTTAACAAAAATATCTTTTTTTAGACCCAGTAAATCATCAAAAAATAAAAAATTTTTCAATCCGAAATTAGATTTTAACCATTTCAGTTCTTCTATAATTTTTTCCGGACTGCGCGCTCTGTATCCCATTTTTGCATAAGCGCAAAATGAACATTGGAAGGGGCATCCTCTTGAAGTTACAACAAGTGCAAAAGGCGGATTTAAAATCCCTGTATGATATGGCTTTAAATCAGGCAATAAATCATATGCAGGGAAAGGCAGATTCTCCATATCAATTTTACTTAAATCAATGGATTGAGTGGTGATTACTTTATCATTTTTTACAAATGAAATTCCATTAAGCGCATCAAGGTTTGATAAAATATATTTACTCTTTTCGATATTTTTTATAATATCTATTATCACCAGATCCATTTCATTGTTTACAAATATATCAATGAATCTATTATTCATTAAAAAATCATTTTTTAACCAATCAACATCTGAAATTATTTTATTTCTTATTATTGTCATGCAACTATGTTTTTCTTTTGCATATTTTAAAATTTCCAGATCTTCTTTTTGTGTATCAAATCCACATCTTGTGATTATAATATCAGGTTTAATTTCATCTATTTTTACTTTTAATTTCTCAAGAGGAATATCAAAACCATTCGCATCAATCAGGCTGACATTATAATTATTTTTTCTTAATATTGCAGCAGTGTATAATAAATTCAGCGGCGGATAAACTGAGCCTAAATCTTTATGTTCATATCTTTCTTCACGTACAACGGGATAACCGTCAACTCTTGGCGGATTGACAATTAAAATTTTCATAATAACTCCTGAATAAAATACTCAACTGCGTCTACAACTTCTGTCGGTAAAATATTTTTCATACAAATATTATTTTCACAAATATCCTTACCGCAGTATGCGCAATCAGGATTTTTTTGCAAAATTATTTTTTTTTCAGCAAATGGCCCAAATTCTTCTTTATATGTTGTTGCACTGAAAATATTTACCAATGGTGTTTTCACTGCTGCTGCTACATGTGTTCCAAAGGAATCTAAACCAATGTATATATCTGAAAATTTAACAAGTTCTATAAATTGTTTAACCGAGCATAATCCTGATAAATTGGATACTTTTTCTATATTTTTTACTTTTGCAATTATCCTTTTTATTCTTTCGTCATTTTTAACATCAACTATAATAATATGCAAGTTCTGATTTTTGTTCAATAATAAATCAATCAATTGAGAAAAATATTCTTCCTGCCACGTCTTCGACTGGCTGCTTGTCCCTGGGTTAATACATACAATAATATTATTTATATCTATATTTTTTTCTTTTAATAATTTTTGTATATATATTCTATCATCTTCTTTTGAATATACATCTGTTTCAGTTGTAAATATTTTACCGCCAATTGCGGAAATCTGGTCCAGATAACGCAGTACTACTGATTTCCCGGGAATAAAATCCACTTCTTTATTCAAAAAAAATCCAAGCCCGCGAGTGCCAAAACCTATTGAATATTTTCCAATTAATCTTGCAAAAATAATATTACGCGGATCAGGATGCAGATCAAAAACAAAATCATATTTACTTAAATTTTTAAAAGCATATTTAAATACTTTCATATATCCATCATTGTCTCCTCTGCTGAACCATGGAGTATTTATTTCTATTATTTCATCTATATCAGTATTATTAATTATAAGTTCTTTTGTAAGAGTTCTTGAAAAAACTGTGATATGGGAATCAGGGTAATTTTTTTTTAGATTTTTAAAAAAAGGAAAGGATAAAAGCATATCCCCAAAATATTCAAAACGGAATACAGCGATTTTCAATCGCTGATTGTCAGGAATTGATTTGAATCGCAAGTGTAATAAAAGGATGCTTCCTATTTTATCTAAAATAATAATAAATGGGGTTAACCATTTTCTTGTTCTATACATAGTTTGAACCTATATAATTTTTTGTAGCTATTCAGGTATTTAGATTGAATTTGGATTAATTATATCATATCTTGATAATAATGCATTATTTCCTTATTAAGTTTCAGCAATTCTCAGTGAGAAATGTTTGTCATTCCCGAATGCTTTTATCGGGAATCCAGTTTGTTTTAAACGCTAGATTCCCGATTAAACATGTCGGAAATGACAACAAATCGCTGTTTTTTCAAACTAAATTTTACGAATTGCTGAATGGAATGATTTATCGATCGAAAAAATCGTGGGTATACTCAAACAAAACAGGTTTGCGAATCTATATTGTAGAGACGCAAAATTTTACGTCTCTACGGTTTCGCAAATCTGTTTAGTTTGAGTATAATAATAAATTTGACTAAATATAAAAAAATAGAATATAATTAAAATTAGCAAATTTAAATATTATATTAATAGAAATAAATAAAATTTTGGGGGAATATAATATATGGATATAATTGAAATTAAAAAAAAGTTAGAAATGGAAAATAGCTATCTTAAAAAAAATTTTCATGTAAATAAAATTGGAATATTTGGGTCGTTTGTTAAAGGAAAACAAAAAACAAAAAGTGATTTGGATATTCTAATAATTTTTAAAAAAAGACATAAAGATTTTTTTAATTATATGCGGTTGAAATTTTACCTTGAACAAAAATTTGGAAGAAAAGTGGACATTGTAATTAAAGAAGCTATAAAACCTAGATTAAAGGAAAAAATATTAAACGAGGTTGAGTATGTCTGAAATGAAAAGAGATTATATCCTTTTTTTAGAAGATATTTTGACTTCAATTGAAAAGATTGAAGCATATACAAATGATTTAACTTTTAAAGAATTTTCTGGAAATAGTATGGCTCTGGACGCTGTGATACGAAATTTTGAGATAATTGGAGAAGCCACTAAAAATATTCCAGAAAAAATTAAAAATAAACATTTAAATGTCGAATGGAAAGAGGCTATGGGATTAAGAGATATTCTTATTCATGATTATTTTGGGATAGATATAGAATCCGTATGGGATACAATTAAAAATAATATCCCTAACTTTAAAAAAAATATTCAGAAAGTCTTTAAGTTAGAAAAAAGTGTAGAAAAATAATTTATTTAGTAAAAAAAGGGAAACAGGGAGATGATTGATAAGGTTATGCAGTTGCAATAAAAAAAGTTCAGATAGTTAGAGAGCCTCCCTTAAATTCTACTAATTGTTTTTATTATAGCATTTCCCTTGTCATTACTCTATTCCAAGAGTCATATATTAACTATTGTTTTTTTATTTTTTCGATACTTAATTTTACAGCCTTTGTGTATGGATGATCATTCCCATAAACGTCTGAAAATATTTTGTACGCCTTATCTAAATATTCTATCGCCTTCTTTGAATCTCCTAAGTTATCTAAAATCAATCCAAAACGGTTAAGATAATCTGTGTTTTTAGAATCCAACAGTGCAGCTCGCTCAAAATAATCCTTTGCTTCTTTATAATCTAATTGCAGTTCTTTAATTGAGCCTAAATCATACGAATCAGCAGCAGCAGCTTTTTTGGTTTCTTCTATTGATTTTAGATTTTTTTCAAGGGATTGCTTGAGTATTTTCTCAGCCCCTTCTAAGTCTCCATTATTTAATTTTTCCTTAGCCTGCGTGGCAAGCTTGTCTTCAGCCGGACGATTTACAATACGAGACTCTAATTCTTTATATTTATTAATCCATTCCTCTATCTTAGCATCACGTTCACTGAGTTTAACATCTCTTTCATCAAGATTTTTAAGTAAAGATTCTATCGTCTTTCCTTGTCCTTTAAGTAACTCATGCAGTTCATCATATTGTTTTTTTGATATTCCATAATAATTTATTTTTACATTACCGTTTGGAGCATAAATTGCCGGGCTCTGTTCCTCTTTTGTTTCAATTTTAACTTCCTCTTTTTCATTTGATTGCTTGGATTGTTTTGTTTTTGCATCACTATATGAAGCGGAGTTAAATAATAAAAGTATAATAAAATAAAAAAATATCAATTTAATTATATATTTCATTCTTTCTCCTTCCCATAATTGATAGTTACTTCACCACCTGAAGCATCTATTGCAGGACTTTGATTGCCTGAAGTGCTAATAGTTGCTTTTTTTTCTTCAACTTGCTTTTGAGAAGTTGTTTCATGGTTTCTTGTTTGTTCGCGTTCATTCCCATAATTGATATTTACATTACCTGAAGATTTAACTGCAGGGCTCTGTTCGCCCGAAGTGATCATATGTACTTTATTTTCTGGTAATGATGTTTCTGGTGTATGTTTTGATACTTTATTTGAATTATTATAAGATAGCCATAGACCAGATAAAACAACCAACAATCCAATGATGAAAACATATAAAAGTGCTCGCTCCAGAAGACGTGAGGATTTTTTTTTATTTTTAAACAAGACAGCAATAAGTCCAACAATAAGCATGACCACAAAACCAACAAGTGTAAGAGGATCTTTTAGATGTTCTGCCCATAATGAAAGATTGTTTATATTATCCATGATATACTCTTTATTTGACATAGTCTGCAATTTTTAGAATTCGATATTATTATATTTTACTAAAAACAAAATTATTTGCAAGAAAATTTAAAATTTTGCACAATAAAAATTTTTTATTTACAAATTGATATTGATTGTATACAATAATGCCATAAAAACTTAAAATGAAAGAAAGGGAAAAAAATGTCAGAATCGAAAGGATTGAATAAACCAGTAAAATTAAAAAAGGATTTAGCAGAATTTTTAGGGGAAACTGAGCTTCCTAGAACAGAGATAACAAAAAAGCTTTGGGATTATATAAAAGAAAATAAGCTTCAAACTAAGACTGTTAATGGAAAACCGGAAAATGCAGGTAAATTTATTGTAACAGATGCTAAATTACTTAAAGTATTTAAGAATACAAAATCTACAAGTAAATCAGGAAAAGTTACGGATTTAACAAATTTAAAGGAAGGGCAAACAATTGATATGATGCAAATGGCTTCTGTTGTTGCTGCAAATATTGAATAAATTATTTCAGTTAAAATGTTCTCAAAAAAAGCTGGGATATTTCATCCCAGCTTTTTTCGCAATATCTATTATATTAATAAGTATTTATATATATTGGGATATTTGAATCTGTATAAGTTCCGTCACCTAATTGACCATAAACATTATGCCCCCATGAATACAATTCCCCATTTAATTTTATTGCTATACTATGAAAATATCCACAAGAAACATATACCCAATCTATATCAAGCTCTATTTGTGTTGGAATAGTTCTATCATTTGTAGTTCCATCACCTAATTTACTATACTCATTTTTTCCCCAGGCAAATAATCTGCCATCATTCTTTACTCCTAAACTATGATCATAAGCAGAAGCAACATATGCCCAATTAGTATCAGATCCTATCTGTGTTGGAAGATTCCTATCTATTATAGTTCCATCACCCAATTGTCCAGAATTATTATAGCCCCAGGCAAATAATCTGCCATCGTTTTTTATTGCAATATTGCTAAAAGCACCAGAATCTATATATGCCCAATTCTCATCGGGCCCTATTTGCTTTGGTATTTTTGCAATTGTTATTGTTCCATCACCTAATTGGCCAAAATCATTATTACCCCAGGCAAATAATCTGCCATCGCTCTTTATTGCTATGCTATGTTCATAACCACAGGCTACATATATCCAATCTGTATCTGTTCCTATTTGTGTTGGAACATTTCTATTTATTGTTGTTGAATCACCTAATTGGCCTGATAAATTATTACCCCAAGCATATAACCTGCCATTGTTTTTTATTGCTATAGTATGTTCATAACCACAGGCTACATAAGCCCAATCTGTATCTGTTCCTATTTGTGTTGGAACATTTCTATTTGTTGTTGTTGAATCGCCTAATTGTCCCGATAAATTATTACCCCAGGCATATAATTTTCCATCAGTTTTTATTGCTACGCTATGTCCAAAACCACTATTTACATAAGCCCAATCAATAGCTATTCCTATTTGCATTGGTTCAGTTCTAGTTATTAAAGTTCCATCACCCAGTTGCCCGTCATTTCTTCCCCAGGCAAATAATCTGCCATCATTTGTTATCATTAAACTATATTCTTGTCCGCTTGTAATTTTACTCCATTTACTTTTATTAATAGTTGTAAAATTCCATGAAAAATTTGACTCCATTGCATTGCCAGCTTTGTCTTTCACCCCTGTTGTTATTGTTGCAGTATAAATTGTATTATCTGCAAGTGGAAAAATTGGAGTAAATGTTGCTATTTTTCCGCTATATGTTACTGTACCAATCACTCCATCTATTTTAAATGTAGTTGTATCTATGCTAGAGGTATTCATTGATTCGCTAAATGTTGCTTTTATTGTAAAACCATTTAATATATTTTTTGCATTATTTGCCGGAGTAGTTGATATAATTGTTGGCGGTACTATATCTACTAATGTTTTAAATTGCCAGGTATAATCTGATGCAAGACTGTATCCTACACTATCTTTTACTCCAGTTGTTATTGTTGCTATATAAGTTGAATTATATTCAAGATTTGATGATGGGGTAAATGTTGCTGTTATTCCACTATATGTTACTGTCCCTGTAACTCCGGCAATTTTAAATGTATTTATATTTATGCTTGTAGTATCCATTGATTCGCTAAATGTAGCGGTAATAACTGCATTTACAGCTACATTTGTTGCATTATTTATTGGACTTACTGATGAAACTGTTGGTATTATATAATCTAGCTGAATTGGAACTGATTGATCTACTGTACTTCCATTACCAACTTGGCCATAAGCATTACTACCCCATGTGTAGATTTTACCATCATTTTTTAATCCAATACTGTTATAACCGCCAGCAATATATGTCCAATCTGTATCTGTTCCTATTTGTGTTGGTACATTTCTACTCGCTATAGTTCCATCACCCAATTGCCTGCTGGTATTATCACCCCAGGCATACAGCTTCCCATCTATCTTTGTTGCCATGCTATAAAAATTACCACAAGCAACATAATCCCAATTTGTATCTGTTCCTATCTGCTTTGGGGCACTGACATTTGTTGAAGTTCCATCACCCAATTGTCCAAAATTATTTCTTCCCCAGGCAAATAATCTGCCATCGCTTTTAACTGCAATAGTATGATATTCACCGCAATCTACATATACCCAATCTGTTTCTGTCCCTATTTGTTTTGGTTCTAATACAGTTGTTGTTGTCCCATCGCCTAATTGACCATAAGCATTATTACCCCAGGCAAATAATCTGCCATCGCTCTTTATTGCCATGGTAAAATCAGCACCACAAGCAAGATACGCCCAATCTGCATCTGTTCCTATTTGCTTTGGTGTATTTACACTTATTTGTGTCCCATCACCTAATTGACCAAAAGCATTATTGCCCCAGGCAAATAAGCTACCATCGCTCTTTATTGCCATGCTATACCAAATACCAGCAGCAATATAAGCCCAATCTGTATCTATTCCTATTTGCTTTGGTGTATTTGCATTTACTCCTGTTCCATTACCTAATTGACTATAAACATTATTGCCCCAGGCAAATAAGCTACCATCGTTCTTTATTGCCATGCTATGAAAATTACCACAAGCAACATACGCCCAGGTTGAATCTGTTCCTACTTGCGTTGCTATACTTTGTGAAGTTGAATCACCTAATCCCAATTGTCCAAAATTATTTCTTCCCCAGGCAAATAACTTTCCGTTATTTGTTATCATTAAATCATGATATGTATTATTTGCTATTTTACCCAATTTACTTCTATTTCTAATTCTGAAACTCCATATATAATCTGATATGGATGAAAATCCTGCTATGTCTTTTATACCTGCTGTTATTGTTGCACTATAATTTGTATCATCTGCAAGTGGAGATATTGGTGTAAATGTTGCTGTTCGTCCACTATACGTTACAGTTCCTGTTACTCCAGCTATTTTAAATGTATTTGTATTTATGCTTTCGGGATCCATTGTTTCGCTAAATGTTGCTTTTATTTTTGAACCATTTAATACATTCCTTGCATTACTTACTGGATTAGTTGATTTTACTGTTGGCGGGGTTGTATCTGCTGCTGTTGTAAATAGCCATGCATAACCTGATTCCAGTGGATTGTTTGATATATCTTTTACCGCATTAGTTATTGTCGCAGTATACTGTGTGTTATATTCAAATGTAGATGATGGGGTAAATGCTGCTGTTGTTCCACTATATGTTACCGTTCCTGTCACTCCAGCAATTGAAAATGTATTTGTATTTATTGATGTTCCATCCATTGCTTCATTAAATGTTATAGTAATGAGTTTATCAACTGTTACACCTGTTTCATCATTTATTGGACTTACGGATGAAATTACTGGTGCTGTTAAATCTAACTGATTTGGAACATTCTTATCTACTGTGGTGCCATCACCTAATTGACTATTGTAATTATCTCCCCATGTAAAAAACTTATCATCGCTCTTTGTTCCTATACTATGATTAGAACCACAAGCAACATATGCCCAATCACTAGCTGTCCCTATTTGTGTTGGTACAATTTTATCTATATTAGTTCCATCACCCAATTGACCATCATTATTCCATCCCCAGCCAAACAATCTACCATCACTCTTAACTGCTATTGTGTGATTAGAACCACAGGCAACATATGCCCAATCAGTAGCTGTTCCTATTTGTGTTGGAACACTTCGATTAATTGTAGTTCCATCACCTAATTGACCATCACTATTCCATCCCCAGGCAAATAATTTACCATCGCTCTTTGTTGCTATGGTGTGAGAAACACCGCATGCCACATATGCCCAATCGGTTGCTGTTCCTATTTGTGTTGGCACATTTCTATCTGTTAATGTTCCATCACCCAATTGAAGATTGCTATTCAATCCCCAGGCAAATAATCTGCCATCACTCTTTATCCCAATACTGTAATCCAGCCCACAAGCAACAAATACCCAATCACTGTCTGATCCTATTTGTGTTGGCGCATATCTATCTGTATTAGTTCCATCACCCAGTTGTCCAGAATCATTTCTTCCCCAGGCAAATAATCTGCCATCATTCTTTATAGCAATACTATGATAATAACCACAAGCTATAAATGCCCAATCAGTAGCTGTCCCTATTTGTGTTGGCACATTTTTATTTATTGAAGTTCCATCGCCCAGCTGGTAATCGCCATTTCCCCCCCAGGCATATAAACTGCCATCATTCTTTATAGCCATGCTATGATAATAACCACAAGCCACATACGCCCAATCAGCAGCTGTTCCTATTTGTGTTGGGAAACGTCTTTCACTTGTAGTTCCATCGCCCAATTGCCCATAATTATTATAACCCCACGCAAATAATTTACCATTACTTTTTATCATTAAATTATGATTCTGCCCGCTAGCTATTTTACCCCATTTACTTTTATTTCCAATTGTAAAATTCCATACATAATCTGATGCTAATAAAAATCCAGCTTTATCTTTTACTCCAGATTTTATTGTTGCGATATAATTTGTATTATCAAGAAGTGATGAGGTTGGGGTAAATATTGCTGTTCGTCTATTATACGATACTATACCTGTTACTCCGCCGACTGTAAATGTATTTGTATTAAATGTTGTTGAATCCATTGTTTCGCTGAAGGTTGCTGTTATTCTTGGAACATTTAATACATTTTTTGCATTATTTGCCGGATTTGTTGAATAAATTGTTGGCGGTGTTCCATCTTGCCCTGTTGTAAATTGCCATGTATAATTTGATGTTATTGCCCTGCTTGCAAAATCTTTTGCTCCAGTTGTTATTACTACTGTATACTGTGTGTTATATTCAAGTGTAGATAAGGGAGTAAATGTTGCTGTGTTTCCAGTATATGTTACTGTTCCTGCTACTCCGCCAACTGTGAATGTATTTGTATTTAAGGTTACAGCATCCATTTTTTCGCTAAAAGTTACGTTTATTGATGTATTTACTGGTATATTTGTCGCATTATTCATTGGGCTTGTAGATAAAACTGTTGGTGCTGTTAAATCTAATTCTATAAGATTTGGAATAGATCCGTTTGTTATTGTTTCACTGCCAAGCTGACCATAAGTATTATTACCCCAGGTAAATATTTTACCATCATTTTTTATTCCAATACTATGTATATAACCGCCAGCAATATATTTCCAATCAATAGCTGTACTTATTTGCGTTGGAGTGAGTCTGCTTATTACAGTTCCATCACCCAGTTGTCCATAAGCATTATACCCCCATACAAACAATTTACCATCGTTTTTTATTGCCATACTATGTGCATAACCACAAACAACATACGCCCAATCTGTAGCTGTTCCTATTTGAATTGGTGTAATCTTATCTACTGTAGTTCCATCCCCAAGTTGACCATTGGCATTATATCCCCAGGCAAATAATTTACCATCCTTCTTTACTCCTATACTATAATAATTACCACAAGCAACATACTTCCAATCTGTAGCTGTTCCTATTTGTGTTAGTCTATTTCTATTTGTTAAAGTTCCATCGCCTAATTGACCATAAGTATTATTACCCCAGCCAAATAATTTACCATCACTATTTATTGCCATATTATGATAATTACCACACGCTATATACTCCCAATTGGCAGATGTTCCTACTTGTACTGGGTTATATTTACTCAAGTAAGTTGTATCGCCTAATTGACCATAAGCATTATATCCCCAGGCAAATAATCTGCCATCGCTTCTTGTTGCTATAGTGTGATTATTACCACAGGCAATATCCTCCCAATCAGCAGATGTTCCTATTTGTGTTGGGCTATTTCTATTTGTTGCAGTTCCATCGCCGAGCTGACCATTTAAATTATTACCCCAGCCAAATAATTTACCATCGCTATTTATTGCCATGCTATATTCATAACCACAACCAATATCCTCCCAATTAGAAGCTGTTCCTATTTGCGTTGGTATAGGTCTATCTGTCATAGTTCCATCGCCTAATTGACCATAATTATTTTTTCCCCAAGCAAATAATTTACCATCATTTGATATCATCAAATTATGATATACACCACTTGCTGCTTTACGCGGTCTAATTTTATTTATAGTCGTAAAATTCCATATATAAGTTGATTCAAGTGGATTATTACCAGTACTATCTCTTGCCCCAGTTGTTATTGTTGCTGTATATTTTTTATTATACTCAAAAAGTGCTGATGGAGTAAATGTTGCTATTCTATCTTTATATTTAACTGTACCTTTAACTCCGTTAATTCTAAATGTGGTTGTATCCAGCGTTAATAAATTCATTGCTTCGCTAAATATTGCTGTTACTTTTGCACTTCTTAATACATTTGCAGTATTATTTATTGGATCAACTGCCATAATTGTTGGTAATGTTGAATCTGGAACTGACCTTGTTTTAAAATACCAGGTATCAGGTTCAAGCGCATTACCAGATTCATCTTTAATATAATTCATTAATGTAGCTTTGTATGTTGAATCATATTCAAGAAATACTGATGGAGTAAATGTCGCTGTACTATCACTATATGTTACTGTTCCTTGCACTCCATCAATTATAAATGTTCCTGTATCTATAGTTGAAGCATCCATTGGTTCGCTAAATGTTGCTGTTATAGATGTATTCGTTAGTATATTTGTAGACTTATCTGGTGGATTGCGATTTATTATTGTTGGTGGTGTTATGTCTGAAATTGGTGTTGTAGTAAATTTCCATATATAACTTGTTGCTATTCCATTACCAGCATTGTCTTTTGCACCAGTTGTTATATTTGCTGTATATTTTATATTATTTTCAAGAGATGCTGATGGAGTAAACGATGCTATTACTCCATTATATGTTATTGCACCTGTCACACCGCCAATTGTAAATGTATTTGCATTTATGCTCGATGCATCCATTTTTTCATTAAATATTACATTTATTTTTGTATTTATTGGTATTTCCGTTGAATTATTTGCAGGAGCAACCGATAAAACTGTTGGTTCAATTATATCCTGTGATGATCCTGTTGTAAATTTCCATACATAATTTGATATAAGTGCATTGCCAGCTTTATCTTTTACATCAGTTGTTAATGTAGCTGTATATGGTGTATTTGCTGCAAATGGTGTTGATGGTAAAAATGTGGCTATATTACCATTATATAATACTACTGCCCCAGATATTTCACTGACTGTAAATGTAGTGGCCTTTATGCTCGATGAATCCATTTTTTCACTAAATGTTGCGGCTATAATAGTATTAACTGATATATCAGTTGCATTATTTATCGGGTTGATAGATAAAACCATTGGAGCTACTGTATCCTGCAATTGTTCTGTTGTAAATCTCCATATAGATTTTGCTGCAAGAGCATTACCTGCCTTGTCTTTAACACCAGTTGTTATTGTTGCTGTATATTGCTTATTATATTCAAGAAGTGATAATGGAGTAATCCTTGCTGTACTATCACTATATGTTACTACTCCTTGCACTCCAGAAATGGTAAAGGTATTGGTGTTTATAGTTGATGTATCCATTGGTTCACTAAATTTTGCTGTTATAACTTTATTTCTTAATACATTTATAGCAGTATTTATGGGACTTAATGTTTTTATTGTTGGTGGTGTTGTGTCAGGAGCTGGCACTATTGTAAACTTCCAGGTATAGTTTGCTGCTAGTGGATTGCCAGCCTTATCTTTTGCGCCTGTTGTTATCGTTGCTGTATATTGTGTATTATATGTTAATAGTGTTATTGGGTCAAATGTTGCGATATTGCTGCTATATGTTACTATCCCCGTTACTCCATTTATTGTAAAAGTAGTGTTGTTTATAGTCGTTGAATCCATTAGTTCACTAAATGTTGCGGTTATATTTGTATCATTTGGTATATTTATAGCATTACTTGCTGGATTAGGTGTTGTTACTGTTGGCGGTGTAGTGTCTAAAGCTGCTGTTATTGTTTTAAAATTCCAAACATAATTTGATTCAAATGCTTTACCAGATTTATCTTTTGCACCTGTTGTTATCGTTGCTGTATAATTTGTATTATATGCAAGAAGTGTTGATGGAGTAAATGTTGCTGTGATTCCGCTATATGTTACTGCACCGGACACACCTCCAATTGTAAACGTACTTGAATTTATTGATGAGGAATCCATTGCTTCGCTAAATGTTACTGTTATTTTTGCATTATTTAATACATTTATAGCATTATTTGCCGGATTGGTTGAAGTTACTGTTGGCGGTGCTGTGTCCGGCAGTAGCATTGTTTTAAACTTCCAAACATAATTTACTGCAAGTGTATTGCCAAATTTATCTTTTACACCAGTTGTTATTGTTGCTGTATATTGCTTATCATAATCAAGAAGCGCTGATGGAGTAAATGTTGCTGTGGTTCCGCTATATGCTACTTTTCCTGATACTCCATCAATTTTAAAAGTACTTGTATTTATAGTTGATGTATCCATTGCTTTACTAAATGCTGCTGATATAACTATATCTCTTGATACATATGTAGCATTATCTGTTGGTTCAACTGACAGAACAGTTGGCCTCGTTTTATCAGTTACAGTAGTAAAACTCCATATATAATCAGATAGCAGTCCATTCCCAGCTTTATCTTTTGCTCCTGTTTTTATTTTTGCTGTATATTTGGTTTTATAATCTAATAAACTAGATGGAGTAAATATTGCATCTAATCCACTATATGTTATTCTTCCTGTAACACCATCAATTATAAATGTTCCATCATTTATGGTTGATGAATCCATTGCTTCACTAAATTTTGCCGTAATTACTGTATCTAATAATACATCTACAGCATTATTTGCAGGACTTACAGATGCAACTTTTGGTAATGTTGTATCTGGTGCCATTCTGGTTTCAAAATTCCATGAATAATTTGAAGCTAATTTATTGCCAAATAAATCTTTTGCTCCAGTTGTTATTTTTGCTGTATATTTTTTATTGTATGCAAGGACTACAGATGAAGGGATAAAAGTAGCTGTATTGTCTCTATAAGCTACAGAACCGCTCACTCCATCAATTGTAAAAGAGCTGACTAGGCTTGAAGAGTCCATTGCTTTGCTAAATGTTGCATTTATTATTGTATCAATTGGTAAATCTTTTGCATCATTTAGCGGATTAGTTGATATTATTATTGGTAATGTGGTATCTGTTTGTGTGGTAAAACTCCAAATTAAATTAGATACTAATCCATTCCCACTCTTATCTTTTGCCCCGGTTGTTATTGTTGCTATATATTTAGTTTTATATGCAAGAGGTACATTTGGAGCAAAAATTGCATTAGTGCTGTTATATGTTACTGTGCCTTTTACTCCTATGACCTGAAATGTGCTATCATTTATCGTTAACTCATCCATTGGTTCATTGAATGTTGCTTCAATTTTTGAATTTATGGAGATATCAATGGCATCATTTAGTGGATTAAATGATGTTATTCTAGGCGGTACTGTGTCTATTTCTATTCCAGTTGTAAAACTCCATGAGTAGTCAGACTTTAATCCATTACCTGCTGCATCTTTTGCTCCAGTTGTTATTTTTGCTGTATATTTTGTATTATACGCAAGCGGTTCTGATGGAATAAAGGTTGCAGTCGTCCCTTTACTTCTTAGAAGACCACTTACTCCTTCCACTATAAATGTAACATCGCTAATAGAAGTAGCACTCATCGCTTTGTTAAATACTACTTTTATATTCGTATCAACAGCAACATTAGTAGCTCCATCTTCTGGCGTTACCGATTCTACTATAGGTGCATCATTATCTCCATTCCCTTGATTAGCAACATCTCCGGATTTATCTTTTCCTCCACCTCCACATGAAATTGACATAATTAACAAAAACATCAAACAAAACACATAGAAAATTTTAAATTTGGTTGTATACATTTTCTCCTCCTCCTTCTCCTCCTAAATAAATTAAAAAAATATATTTAAATTATATGACAACTGATATAGTTTTGTCAATTAAAAATATAAAATTTTCACAACACAAATTTCCCTTAATTAAGTCTTAAAAAAATGAGTTAATGAAGAACCTCGCAACAAGCTGCAAGGTATCTTCTGTCTCTGATAGAAATTATTTATCTGGGAGTGCCAAAGGCACTAATTATAATAACTCAAGTTGACTGACTTTTTAGGTGTAAAATTAAAATTTAAATATCAAAAATCAAAATTCAGGTGTCACTTCGTGACATTTTTTAGTTTTTATTAAATAATTTGTCCGCAGGACACCATAATTCGGATTTATCTGATTTTACTATTGTAATAAAACATTTTTTCTTAGAACTTTTCGAATGAGAAGCTATTTGTGTTGCAGCTGATACAGTTATATCTATCGCATTAGATACAGCCTGTGCTCCATTATTATCAGTGACTTGTACTTTTGCTTTATATGTTCCCGGAGAACTATAAGTATAAGAAACAGTTGATGTTGTGTCAGTAATTTCAAATGTTCCGTCGCCATTTAAATCCCATTCGTATATGGTTATTACCCCATCAGTATCATAGGCATTAGCTGTAAAATCCACTAATAAAGGCGCAATACTGGAAATTGGATTTGCAGATAATGTTACTATTGGTGGATCGTTTACTGCATTAATTGTGATATTTACTGTGGCTATATTGCTGTCTACTGTTCCATTATGCATTTTAAAAAGCGTTCCAATTGTTGTAACATTTGCAGTTCCACCATTTTTTCCTTTTGGTTGTGCTAATTAAAATTTTTAAATTAGCCTGATGAATCAGGCAACTACAAAAATTTAATGTAGTTGCTCGATTCATCGAGCTTTATTAGGAACATTCAAATTCCTATACTTAAATTTAAAAAATTTTAACATGGAGGAACTCACAGATGACTCACAGATTCGAACTTTTTTAAAATATTTCAAGATGAGTATTTTTAAAATTTTGGAGGTTTTTGCAAATCAAAGGCTTATTTTTGCAGTTTTTGATTATTTTTTACAAAATAGTTGAAATATAATTCTATTAGTAATTCTTTATGAGGATAATGTTTAACATTCCTTGTGGCTATCTTATGTCTTTTTAAAATCGCAGTAGCCATAATAAGGCAATCAATAGAAGTCAGGGTTATTCCTTTTTCCTTAAAATGTCTTCTTAAATCTCCGCCTTTTTGAGCTATTTCAGGAGTAACAACTTCAATGTAAAATCTATTGCCACATCAGTGTCAATCAGAATAGTCTGCATGCTTTCTTCCTTCTTCGTCCCTTAATTCATTTACTATTTTAATACTATTCTTTTCTCTGTTTTCCCAGCTTCCGAAGCTTTCAACTGCTTTTTTTATTTTCCCTTTCCTGATATAATCTTCCAGAGCTTTTATCTGGAAGTGCCAAGAATACCCTGCAGTTTACTGCAAGGATGAATTGGCACAAATATAAATAATAAAATATTCCTATTTATGTGAATGTCTTAATGAGACTCATACGATATTTCCGGGAACAGATTTAAAATTGATTTATAAATTGACTTCATAGGTTTCAATAAATATTGAATTTGGTGTCATTGCAATTTCATAGAGGTCAGGTGTTCTGACTTGACTTTTTATTTGCGACAAACCCTTAGTTGATTAAATATATAACAAAAAATTTCTCTTTATATTTTAATGACATTATGAAGTTCTCCTTTCCTGAAAATATATAAAATTTTAATTGTTTTCATAATACTCAAAAGCATCAATTATATCCAGATATACTCCATCAAAACCCGCATCAATAATTTTTTTTAAATATGAATCATTATTGCCAAAGATAATTTTTTGCCATTCTTTATCCCAATATCTAACTTTAAAATTTCCCTGCCAATCCTGATTTTCTTCATCAAGCCAGGAAGGAGGATTTGTTTTCCATTCAGATTTAAAATAATATCTGATCCGGTGTGGGAAGATTATCATTAGTATATCCATAAAACAGGTCTTCCCGTCCTATTCCATCAATTGCATTAATGTAATCTTGTGAATAAGCGTTGGTTTTGTTTCCATCTACAGTTAAAAGATTTTGTCCATTTTGAGGAATAATAACAAAATCCGAATTATACGATTTACCATAAGAACTAATGTTTATTACAAAATCCCTCATATACTGTTTATAATTAGTTTCTTCTGAATTTCCATTGTCATTATTATCACTACCATTACCAATACAAGCAAATGATATTATAATTAGAATGAATAATAAAAATTTTATCATTTTTGTTATTTTTAATTTATTCATAACATCCCCTTTTATTACTAATTAAATTCAACACCTAAAGTTAAATAAAATATCGGAGCAAATGTTACCCATGCATCATCATTGCCTCCTGTAGGTTGTGCATTAAAACCTAATTCAAAAATTAAATTATTTTTGTGTTTTTCTGGCTTAACAAACTCAATAAATGCTCCAAGTTCCATCTTCTTCTTATAAATATTTTTGTTAGGTTATTTTTATTGTTATAATTTAAATTTGGAAATATTCTAACATAGAGGAACTCACAGATGACTCACAGATTCGAAGTTTTTTAAAAATTTTTTAATTATTTTTTCAGCAATTCTTGATGAGAAATGATAATTGGAGATAAAACAAGTCGGGGAAATAAAAACTTTTTGATAGGATTAACAAGATAAATTCAAAACAATATAAAAATGAAGAACCTCGCAGCAAGCTGCGAGGTATCTTCTGTCTCTGATAGGAATTATTTATCTGGGAGTGCCAAAGGCACTAATTATAATAATTATTTACCTTTCAGAGACTTTATTTATATTTGTGCCAATTCATCCCTGCAGTAAACTGCAGGGTATTCTTGACACTTCCAGATAAAATTTTAATTTTGGTTTAAATCCTGTTAATCCTGTCGGATATTTTTATTTTTTCACAGAATAATAAATCTCTTCTGTCTTCGTAGATGGATTAATATTTAATTCGCGGTTAAGAACGGATTTCAAGTTGTTATATAATTTTACAGCCTCAGTCTCACAACCTGACTTCTGGTAACATAACATTAACCGCTGGTATAATTCTTCAGCGGTTTCATCTATTTCAATGCCTTTTTTATAATATTCTATTGCCTTATTCAACTTATTTTTTTGCTCTAAATAATCACCATATTTTAATATTGCATAAACAAATTTATCACGTAATTTTTCGAGCATGGATAAAACATACGGCTCTTCGTCCTCATCTCTTGATGGATGGTTGCCGTATAAATTAAATGCCTTATCCATAAGTGAAGCGCATTTTTCGGGATGCTGTTTACAGAAAAGAGATTCTATCTCTTTTAAAACCTCTTCAAATGCCCATACATCAACAAAACATAATTTTTCATCAAGACTTAATTTACCGGCATTAAGGTTTATTATGTTTGACCCAACTATCAATTTTCTTAAACGATAAAGTGTAGTGTCAAAAGCCGCGTTTGCCATATCCGCATCCGCATCGGGGAAAAGGGTGTTGGCTAAAATGGATACGGAAACTTCTCTACCTCCAAAACTTATCAGGGCTTTAAGCAAATCAAGCGGCTTTCGTTGAATCTTTCCTGAAAACTCTATTAGATTTCCGTCCCTTTCCAATCTGAATTTACCCAGAATGAATATCTTCAATTTCCAAAAGCAATGCCGCGTTCTTTTTTAACTCGAAAATATCTTCTTTAGTAAATGTGCGTAACGCACGGAATAAAAGAAATTCATTGAACAGCGCGTGATACCAATAAACCGGTTCGCTTTCCTGAAATTGTTTTATTATAAAATATTGATTAGTATATAAAAACGAAACTATTTTTTCGGCATTTTTATTATTTGTTAATTTTTTTGCTATTTCGACAGTGAATTTAGGCAAAAACGCGGTTTTAAGAAGAAAACTTTGCACGTCTTTATCGATTTTTTCAAAAACTTCGTTTATGAAATAATTGAATATTTCCTGATGTGTTAATTTATCCAGTATCCCGTAATCAATATTTTTTGTCTTAGCGTTCTCTAATAAAAGAATAAGTCCAGCTATCCATCCGTCTGTTTTTGAATGTAACTGCGCGGTTATTTCAGGTGTAATATTTTTTATGCCTTTTTGAGTAATAGCTCCGCGAAATTCATCAATAGTAAATTTAATTTCATCCCATCCGACACAATTTATTTTTTCTGAAGCTTGTAACCGGGCAAACACGGGAGGCGGATCAGCCCTGCTTATAAAAATAGTATTTATTCCATGAGGAATCAAAGATAAACCATTATTTATTATTTTGTGAAATTCATCCACTATTTTTACATCCTGAAAATTATCAAAAACAAGTGTAAATTTTTATTTTTTAGTCTTTTAGAACTTATTAGCTCATAAAGTTTTTCAAAATAACGTTTTGTAAATACGGGTACATTCGGCAGATATTCAGGAGTTAAAAGCGGTAGTGTTTTTTGTTCGGAAAAAATATTTTTAATCGCTCTTCCCATATAATAAAAAAAATTTGCAATATCGCTGTCGGTTTCATCAATCTGATACCATTAATTTTTTCTATGTACAATTGAATTATAGTGAATTAATTTTTGATTCAGAAGCTGTATTGCTTTTTTCTTCTATTATGCGTTTTATTGTATCCAACACAATGTCATATTTAGCAGGTAATTCTATAGGCAAGTTTGCATATAAAGATGATACATTTTTAAGATGTTTTTCATGATATTTTAATTTAGATTCAGTAAATTTTAATCCATGCGCTGTTGAAATAACAACTACTTTTTCGTTAGCTCTTATCTCACCTTTTTTTATTAACTTAAATAGAGCGGCAAGTGCGACACCGGTATGAGGGCAATTATATAATCCGGTGGTATCAGCATGAGCGGATGCATTAGCTAATTCATTTTCAGTTGCTTCCTCTACTATTCCATTAAACTGTTTTAGAATTTTTGTCGCTTTTTTTACGCTGACCGGGTTTCCAATTTGAATAGCGCTTGCTAAAGTCTTTTTAGCATGAATAGATTTATATTTTTTAAATTCAGAAAGATAACTTCTATAAAGCGGATTGGCATTAGCTGCCTGAGCGCATATAATTCTTGGACGTTTGTTAATTAATCCCAAAAACTCCATTTCCAGAAAACCTTTACCAAGAGCTGCCACATTGCCTAAATTTCCGCCGGGAATAATAATTATATCAGGCACTTCCCAGTCAAACTGCTGAACAATTTCAAAACTTACTGTTTTTTGTCCTTCAATTCTAAGTGAATTCATCGAGTTTGCAAGATAGATATTATTTTTACTGCAAACTTCCTGCACTACTTTCATACAACCGTCAAAATCCGTATCTAAAGAAAGAGTAAGCGCTCCGTTTGCCAGCGGCTGGATTAATTGAGCATTTGAAACTTTATTACGGGGTAAAAATACTATTGATTGAATAGACCCTATTGCGCAATATGATGCTAATGAAGCAGAAGTATCACCTGTTGATGCACAGGCAACAGCCGGAATATCTTTCCCTTCAGCCCGCATCTGTTTTACCATTGATACCAATACCGTCATTCCGAGATCTTTGAATGAACCTGTATGACTATTTCCGCATTGTTTTATCCATAGATCATTTACACCTAATTCTTTTCCCAATCTTTCAGCCCAGAATAAATTACTTCCGCCCTCATAAGTTGATACAATATTGCTATTTTCTATCTGCGGACATACTATTTCTTTTTTACCCCATACTCCGCTTCCATAGGGCCATTCGGTACGCTTGTAGCGATCATCAAATAAACGTTTCCATTCCTGCGGAGAATGAGCATTTTTTAATTTTTCTAAATCGTGATTTACTTCAAGCAGTCCACCGCAAGAAGGACAGCGATAAATTATTTCGTTTAATTCATATCTGCCAGAACAACCTTCTGAACATTGGAACCATGCTGAAAATTTATTTTCATCCATTTTTAATATTTTCTCCTGCTTAATTTGCTCTATGTCGTTTTTCTTTTAACAATTTTTCGGTTAATTCTTTATAGGTATCAAAAGATTTTTGATAATTTATTATAGCTGTTTTATTATCTTTTAAATTAGAATAAATCTCCCCAAGATTATAATAAGACATTGCAAAATGAACTTTTTCATCAATTGAAAAATTTTTCCACCCGCCATATAATTTAATAGCTTCTTCCAATTTTACTTTTGCCGAATCATATATCTTATTTTCAGTATATATACAACCCATACCATATAATCCTTCTGCAATCTTACTTTTATCCAGTTCCAATATATTTTTAAATTGCAAAAGAGCATCATCTTTTTTTTGCATATCCATACAAAGGAAACCATAATTTAAAAGAATTGAAACATTGTCCGGGTCCAGAGTTAAAGCCTTACGGAAAGCTTCTATGGCTTTTTCTTTTTCACCTTTATCTACATATAATTCACCAAGGGTGCCGTATGCAAGAGCATATTCAGGATCTTTGGTTATAGCGGTCTGCAAATGCTCAATCGCTTTTTCATTATTTCCTCGCTGTTTAACAACAAGCGCCAGTTTATAGGTAAAATCTGCTTTATTTTTAGGAATATATTCTTCTTTTTTCACAACTATTTCTTCTGGAATACCAAGAGCTTTTTTTAGATTAATACGTATATCTCTTTCAGCGCCAAATTCAGGAAATCCTGTTAAAATATATTGCACAATGCCATTTTTATCAAGTATAGCAGTACTTGGCAATGTTATTACTCCGTATTTACCAAAAATATTTAAACCTTCATCAATTAGTACCGGGAAAGTAAGACCAGCATCAGAAATTATTTTTTTAACACCCTCAAGTTCTTCACTGGTGACTCCTTTATCTGATTGAGGACAATATACAGCAAGAATTTCTAACCCATTTGATACCTGATATGTGTTATAAAGTTTCTGCCAGTAGGAAAGCGCACCCGGACCTCTCAAACTTGGGTATTTAAAAAACACCAATGCCAAAACATTTTTATTTTTAAAATTTGAAGTGCTGATTTGTTTTCCATCAAAATCTTTTAAATTTATTTCAGATGCTGTTTCACCAACACCCAGTCGTTTAAAAGCCTGTGCATGAGCTGGAAGAAAGAAACATAAACTAATAATACTAAAAAATACACTGAATAAAAATGGATTTGAAGTTATTTTTAAAATCTTTTGTTTTTTCATATCATCTCCTTAATTAGCTCTAACGGATTTTTCGGTTTCTTTAACTAATTCTTGTGTAACTTCATCATATTTCTTGATAGCTTCTCTATATTGTTCAATCGCTTCTTTTTTATTATCACTCTTCATGTGAATTTCAGCTAAATTTAAATAGGACATCGCAAGATGTATTAGTTCTCCCTGCGTTAAGTCCTTTTGTGTACCATACAATTTAATTGCTTCTTTTACTTTTACCATTGCAGAATCAAACACTTCGTTTTTTAAATATATTGTTCCCATTCCAAAATAAGCTTCTGCAGATTTTTGAGGTGCAATTTCTATTATATTTTTAAATTGTAAAAGAGCATCCTCCTTCATTCCCTGATCCATACACAAAAAACCGTAATTTATTAAAGTTTCTACATCTTCTGAATCAAGCTCAAGTGCTTTTTGATAGTTTTCCATAGCTTTATCTGTCTTTTTTATCCTGGTATAAAGATTCCCTAGTAAGGAATAAGGTGCTGGATATTTTGGATCTTTAGAAACAGCAATATTTAGATAATCTATAGCTTTATCAGTATTACCTCTTGCCATTACAGCAACTGCCAGTTTATAATTTCTTCCTGCATCAAGATCTGGTTCATATTTTTTTACTATTATTTTTTCTTCAGGTATGCCTAAAATCTTTTTTAAATTTGTAGATATATCCTTTTCAGCACCAAATGTAGGGAAACCAGGTATAATATATTTTACTATTCCTTTAGTATCAACAATCATGGAACTTGGGAGGCTGATAACTCCGTATTTACTAAATATATTTAACCCTTCATCAAGCAAAACAGGATAAGTAATATTTTTTTCAGCAATTAATTTTTGCAAATCATTTAGTTCATCACTTGGTATTCCCTGTGGAGTTCGAGGACAATATACCGAGATAACAGAAAAATTGTTGCTATCCCTATATTTTTCATATAATTTTTGCCAGTAAGCTATTGCATTTGGTCCGCGTAAGCTTGGATTTTTAAAAAATATTACTGCTAAAATCTTTTTATCTTTATACTCTGCTAATGAAATCTGTTTACCGTTCAAATCGCGGAGAGAAATCTCAATTACAGGGTCATCCAAAAATAATCTTTTAAAAGCTTGTGCATAAATTTTTGAATTTGCAAATAATAAAAAACTATAAAAACAAAAAAATATAAAAAATTTCCCTTTTATCATTTTTTCATCCTCCTTATAATTTTTTCTTGACAATATACTTTTTTTAAAGCAAAATCTCTCTTTTAGAAATTCTAACAACGTATGGACATAAAGTCAAGCAGATAAAATATACCAAGCTACAAGCAAAAAAGGATTTGCGATGATTGAAGTTGAACATTTAACAAAACGATTTTCCAATACTGTTGCTGTTGATGATATTTCATTTCGTGTTGACAAAGGTGAAATTCTTGGTTTTCTTGGTCCGAATGGAGCAGGGAAGACAACTACTATGCGTATTCTAACCTGTTTTATTCCTCCTACTTCAGGAAAAGCGCAAATAGCAGGTTTTGATGTTATGACACAATCATTGGCTGTCCGCAAATCTATTGGTTATTTGCCGGAAAACGTACCATTATATACTGATATGCGTGTTGAAGAATTTTTGAATTACAGGGCAGCATTAAAAAAAGTCTCTTACAGGGACCGTAAACAAAAAATTAATGATATAATGGAAAAATGCTGGATAACTGAGGTACGAAGAAAAATTATTGGAACATTATCTAAAGGTTTTAGACAGCGTGTTGCTCTTGCAGAATGCATGGTGCATAATCCTGAAATATTAATTCTTGATGAACCTACTGTTGGCTTGGATCCTAATCAGATAAGAGAAACAAGACAATTAATTAAAGAAATAGGTAAAGAACATACAGTTATTTTAAGTACACATATTTTACCTGAAGTTGAAATGATTTGTGATAGGGTAATTATTATTAATAATGGCAAGATTGTGGCAATGGACACTCCAAAAAATCTTACACGCAAACTGATCGGAGAAAAAACTATTCGATTGGAAATAAAAGGTCCAGTTTCAGATGTTAAAACTTCACTGGAAAAAATTCCCGGGATAGAAAAAGTAGATATTGAAAAAAGTAATGAAGTTAACCATTTTAAAATAGAAGTTGAAGAAAATCAGGATGTCCGTGAATTGATTTTTAATGAAATAGTTAAAAACAACTGGATTTTACACGAAATGCGTACAGAAGCAGCATCGCTTGAAGATATATTTTTTAAAATTACCAGAGAAGAAGGAACACCAGCAGGAGAAAAAAATGAGTAATCTTTTTACTTTAACCAAAAGAGAATTTAGTGCTTATTATTATTCACCAATTGCCTATGTTGTGATTGCAGTATTTTTATTCATACAGGGATATACTTTTTTCGGACTTATTATGGAATTGAATAATGCACATGGTACGGTTACAACAGATGCAGTTATGGAATTCTTTTTTGGCGGAACACTATTTTTTTGGTTTTGCCTGCTTCTTATTACTCCTCTAATTACCATGCGAATGTTTTCTGAAGAGTTAAAAAGTGGAACATTGGAAATATTATTAACTGCTCCAGTTACTGATACGGAGGTTGTTCTTTCTAAATTTTTAGGAGCATTTTTATTTTATATCATACTCTGGATCCCGACTATAAGTTTTGTATGGATACTTATTTATTATATAAATCCTGGTCTTGGACCAGTCTGGTCCGGTTATCTTGGCACTTTATTATTAGGCAGTGTCTTGCTTTCAATCGGGACATTTGCTTCCTCTTTAACGCAAAACCAGATTATTGCTGCTATTTTTTCATTTTTAATTATACTTATATTTTTTTCAATTGGGCTGCTCAATAATTTTATTCCTGATCAACCTATACGCGACGTTATTTCTTATTTAAGTTTTCTGGATCATCATATAGATTTTTCACGCGGTATTGTTGATACAAGACATATAATTTATTATTTATGTTTTACTAGTATTATGCTTTTCTTTACTGTAAAAGTACTTGAATCCAGGAAATTAAAATAAGGGGTTTTATAGAAATATGGAAAAGAACTGGTTGAAAACAGGGCTTAGAACAAATGTATTTTTAATGATTTTGATTGCTTTGATTGTTTTTGTCCTTGTAAATTATATAAACTATAGACATTACAAAAGATATGATTGGACACAATCATCATTATATAGTCTGTCAGATAAAACTAAAAAAATATTATCTTCCTTAAATGAACCTCTTGAAATCATAGTTTTATATCAGCCTACTCATAATTTATATACAAGTATTCAGGATTTATTAAAGGAATATAGTTATATAAATAATAAAATGAAAATAGAATACATTGATCCTGATAAAGATGTTGCCCGCACTGAAATGATAGCTAATAAATACAAAATTGATGCTTTAAATTTAATAATTTTTAATTTTAAAGGTAAATTTAGAGTTGTGTCAGATATTGAAATGGCTGATTATGACTTATCAAATATGCAATCAGGGGAATCTCCGCGATTAAAAGCATTTAAAGGTGAAGAGGTTTTCACCTCAGCTATTTTAAGCATTCAGCTTGGGAAACAAACAAAAGCAGCATACTTTGTTACCGGACACGGGGAGCGCGAGCTGGTGCAGAATGAAAACGGTACAGGTATAGAACGAGCAATAAATAGATTAAAAAGAGATAATATTATAATCGATAATATTACACTTTTAGATAAAGCAAAAGTACCGGATGATGCTGATGTTCTCCTGATTATCGGTCCTGCAAAAAGTTTTGTGCCCGATGAGATAGAAATACTTGATAAATATTTACAAAACGGAGGAAGATTGTTTTTAGCGCAGGACCCAATGTGCGACAGCGGGCTTGAAGAATATTTAAAAAAATGGGGAATATTTATTGGTAATAATATAGTAGTTGATCCTGATAAAAAAATGCCATTTACAAGTGAAGCCAATTTATATATAAATAAATATACTTCTCATCCAATTGTACAGAATATGAAATCAATTGCTACATTATTTTATTTAACGCGTTCAGTCGACTTTGATCCGGAAACTAAGGATTTTGATGGGATGAATCTAGCTCTTACTGAAGATTCAGGATGGGGCGAAATAAATGTAAATAGCAATCCTTTTGTTTTTGATCAAGATAAAGATAGAAGAGGACCTATTTCAATAGGAGCAGCAGCTAAAAGTAAAGACACAAAAGGCATGAGGATTGTGGTATTTGGTGATTCAGATTTTCTTATTGATTCTCAAATATTAAGTTTAGGGAATGCGGATATATTTTTAAATTCAATAAATTGGTTAATTTCAAGAGAAAAAATAATTTCAATAGGGCCAAAGACTCCTCAAAATATTTATCTTACTTTAAATTCAGATCAGGTTAATAACATATTCTGGTTTTCAGTTGTTGCCTTACCAGCTATTAGTATGATAATCGGGACTATTGTCCTTATTGTAAGACGGTAATACTATCACCAAAGGTGTAAAAAAATGAAACTTAAAACAACAATTTATCTTATTTTAGCAGTATTGATTTTCGCATCTTATATTTTATTTTTTGAAAAATATTCACCACCTACAGTCGAGGTAGAAAAGCAAAAAAACAAACCTTTCAGCATTTCATTGGAAAATATAAAAAAAATTACTATTAACAATAATTTATCTGGAGAAAAAGTAACTGTAAGCAAAGATGATGATAGCGAAGGCTGGAGTATTATCAGCCCTTTGCATGTTGAAGGCGATCCTGAAAAAATTGAAGAAATAGTTCAAAGATTGCACACGTTAAAAAGTACCCGTACTCTTTCTGGCAGCAATAAAAATCCGTTAAAAATAGATGATTTTGAATTAAAAAATCCAAAAGTGGAAATTTTAGTGCTTGCAAATGATAAATCAACGGCTATAAGCATAGGGAAAAATACACCTCTTGGTGATAATATGTATATAATGGTTAATCATGATTCGACAAATATTCATATTATTCCCAATAACTTATTATTAGTATTAAACCGTAAAGTTGATGAATTAAGAAATACAAAAGTTACTCGTTTTATTCCAGGTAAAATGATTAAATTAGAAATTCAAACGCCTGAAAAAAATATAACTTACATTAAAAAAGAGGATGGCTGGTATCTGCCTGATCCTTATATTTATAGAGCTGATGAAAATAGTATTAATTTATTATTAGCAAATCTTTCTGAATTAAAAATAGTAAAATTTATAGACAATGATGTAAATCTATTAACTCAATATGGATTGGGAGAAAAAAAACGTATAGAAATAACTGTTTATGAAACACGGAAAAAAATTAAGAAAATTTTATTTGGGGAAATAGTTAATGAGGATGAAGGCTGGGGATATGTTAAAGCTTATGAAAAAAATTATGTTTATCTGGCAAGCCATGCTTTATTATCTTTTCTCCCTGAAAAAGTGGATGACTGGAGAGATGCAAAAGTAATTCGATTTGATCAGGAAAAACTAAATAAATTGCAGCTTCGTTATAAAAATAAAAAATTATTTTTCACTAAACAGGATAATGGCTGGACAATAAATGAACCGGTGAATATGCCTGCTGATGAAATTAAAATAAATGAAGTTTTACAAAAACTTGCCGGACTTGAAACTGAAGATTTTATCTCTGAAAAAAAAGAAGATATCTCTAAATATGGATTAAATGAACCAGAGAGTGAAATATCACTTTATTATAAAGGTATTGATACCCCCTTATCTTTGCTGGCAGGTAAAAGAGCTGATACAAAAGATAAATTATATTTAAAAAATACTAAAGAAGATACAATTTTTAGAGTTACATTGGGAATTCTTGACAGTATATTTCAGGATTATATAGAATATAAGGACCACACCTTATGGGATATCCCTCAGGAACAAATAATTGAAATCGATTTAACAAAAGAAAATAAAACAAAAAAAATTATATATGGTGAAAATAAGCAGTGGATGATTGACAAAAGAATGGTAGACCCAACACTTGTTTATATCCTCACATCTGAATTATCCAAACCAAGAGCGATAAAATATGTTACTCTTAAAATGGATTCTTCTGCTATTTATGGGTTGGATAATCCGCAAATTAGCGTCTCTTTTACTTTAAGCGACAAAACTTCTCCTTTTAAATTGCTAATAGGCAATAAAACAAAATTCATGACTTATTATGCAAAAATTGAAGGCAGGGATGAAATTTTTTTAATTGGTAAAAATTTTTATAATGCTCTGGTTCAGAAATATTAAATACATCTGATATATTTAAACGTTTAAGTATATGCTTTGAGATAAAGGATGACTTCCTGTATATAATAATTCAGGATCCACGTCTGCACCATTTTCCCATTCTATGGAATCAAAACTTATATGTATGGATAAATATTCTTCTAAAAGTTTATTAATTTTAATTCTGGCTTTTGCTTCCTTTTGTATAGTTTGTTTATTCCTGTTTAACCAATTTATCCTTTACAAATTTCCTCCTGAATTTCTTCAATTGCACCGCATGGGTCAGGGCTTTTCAATATTGGTCTGCCGATTACCAGATAATCTGCGCCAAGATCAAGTGCTTTTTTTGGGGTTAAAATATTTTTTTGATCATCAGATTCTATAAACCATGATGGTCTAATACCGGGGACAATTATTTTGAAATCCTTCCCGCAAATATTTTTTATATTTCTAATTTCTTCCCCTGATGCTACTACTCCATCAAGTCCTGAATTAAAAGCTTCGTAGGAAAGAATTTTCACATAACTTCTGCGTTTTTTTCCGATTTTTAGTTCTCTAAGTAATGCACTATCATTTAAACTGCTTAATACCGTTACTCCAAAAATTTTTGGCGGAATAGTTGAGTAATCTTGAGCAGCTTTTAAAACACTTTCTTTACATGCGCGCATCATATCTTTTCCGCCGGATATGTGAATAGTAAACATATCAATACCAAAAGAAGCAACAACTCTGGCTGTTTTTGCAACAGTATTCGGGATATCATGAAATTTTAAGTCAAGAAATATTTTTATACCTTCACCGGCTATAATACGGATTATTTCAGGACCTTCTTTTGTAAATAGATAACTCCCAATTTTAACTATAGATAATTTATTTTTTAATATTTTTAAATATTTAATTGCCTCTTCTTTATTTTCCACATCAAAAGCCACAATAATTTTATCATTATTTGTATTTTTAATCATTTATAGAATAACTTTGCTCCTTCCCTGGAAAAATCTGATCTTCTACCTCTTTTTTATATTGTGCAGCAGCACCTTTAATTATTGAACGCAAATCAACATATTTTTTAGAAAATCGCGGTGAAAATTTATCGAACATTCCTAATAAATCATGAGTAACAAGTACCTGCCCATCACAGAATAATCCCGCACCAATTCCAATTGTCGGGACATTAATTGATTCAGTAATATTTTTTGCTGTCTCCTGCGGGATTTTTTCAAGTATAATTGCGAAAACACCTGCTTTTTCTAATTCTTTTGCGTCATTTAAAAGTTTCTCTGCTTCATGAGTTGATTTCCCTTTTAATCCATATCCGCTCATCTGATGTATAGCTTGAGGAGTGACTCCAATATGCCCCATAACAGGAATATCTGCGGCTATCATAGCTTTTACTATCTCACACACATCACTGCCGCCCTCTAATTTCACTCCATGCGCTCCGCCTGTTTGTATCATTTTACCGGCATTACGGACAGCTTCTTCAATACTGATTTTATAAGAAAGAAAAGGCATGTCTGCAACAAGAAAAGCATTTGTATTGCCCCGCGCTACCGCTTGAGAGTGATAAACAATGTTGTCTACAGTCACCGGCAGAGTATTTTCATATCCCAGTACAACCATCCCCAGTGAATCTCCAACCAGAATTATATCTATTCCAATCTCATTTAAAATTACACTCATTGGATAATCATAAGCAGTAAGCATTGAAATTTTCTTTTTTTCCTGCTTCATTTTTAATAAAGTATTTATTGTGATTTTTGTCTTCATAAAGAAGATTCTCCTTGTTTATCTACTTTAATTTTGGCACATAATATTTTGTCCCCTTGCCCATCTCTTTTATTTGTCTTATTAAATCTTCAATATCAGTATGATGATGGACATAATCAACGTCATTGGTATTAATTACCAGAAGAGGGGTCTGGGTATAATTAAAGAAAAAATTGTTATACGCCTGATTTATTTTCCAGAGATAATCTTCGGAAATATTTTTTTCAAAATTCCTTCCGCGTTTTCTTATTCTTTCCCATAATACTTCAGTGCTTGCCTGCAGATATATTACCAAATCAGGGATTGGGACTCTCTGGCATATTAAAGGATAAAAATGATTATACATTGCAAGTTCATCCTCATCCAGATTAACCAGAGCAAAAATTTTATCTTTATCAAGAATATAGTCTGTAATAATTAAATCTTCAAATAAATCCGGCTGGATGAGCTGCTCTAATTGCTTATAGCGGCTTAATAAAAAAAACATCTGGGTCTGAAAAGCATATAGCTGCATATTTTTATAAAAATTTGCTAGAAATGGATTATCCTCAACAACTTCAAGTACTTCTTTTGCATTAAATTTTTCACTTAAAAGGTGTACTAAAGTTGTTTTTCCAACCCCAATTGGTCCTTCGATAGCTATTAATTTATATGACTGCATTTCTATCTCCAGGTGAAGCTCAAATCCCTAAATCGGAATTTGGGTGAAGATTTTAACAATACTGCTGTCTTTTGATTCTTTCAGCAAAGTCATTATAGTCTTATTATATACAGGATGCAATTTTTTTCCAGCAAATTCAGCCATAGGGATAAGTACAAATAAACGTTTATGCATTCTGATATGAGGAATAGTAAGGTTTTTTGATTTTATAATATCGTTCCCATACATTAATATATCAACATCAATTGTACGAGGACCAAAACGTAAATTTTTTTTTCTTTTAAGAATCTTTTCTATATTTTTCGATTCTATAAGCAATTCATGCGGAGATAAGTTTGTTCTAATTTTAAGAACACAATTTATAAACCATTTTTGATTTTTAAATCCAACGGGTTCAGTTTCATAAAAAGACGATTTTTTAAGAATTTTAATCCTATTGTTTTTTGATAATAATACAATAGCCTGATTAATATTTTTTATCCGATTTCCGAGATTAGACCCCAATCCCAGATAAACGTTTTTTTGTATTTTTTTCATATAACTTCAATTTTTTTAATCTATCAATAACCTTCATTAGAATTTCTTTTTTCGATGTAAGACTGAATCGAATATACCCTTCTCCGAATTTACCAAAACCAGTTCCAGGCGTACAAATCAAATCCGCTTTTTTCAGCAATAAGCGTGTATACTCAATTGAAGAATATCCTTCTGGAATTTTAAGCCATATATAAAAAGTAGCTTTTGGTTTTTCTATTTCCCATCCAAGTTTTTTCAAGCTATCTACAAATATATCACGGCGTTCTTTATAAATTGCGATATTTTTATCAAGAACTTCCTGTTTTAAATTTAATGCTGTAATCCCGGCATATTGAACTGCCTGAAAAATACCGGAATCAATATTTGTTTTAACTTTACCTAATAAAGCAATCGCATCCTTATTGCCCACAGCGAATCCAATGCGCCATCCTGTCATATTATAAGTTTTTGAAAGTGAATGAAATTCTATACCTGTTTCTTTCGCTCCGTCTATCTGTAAAAAGCTTATTGGTTTATATCCATCATAAGCTAATTCAGAATATGCTGCATCATGACAAATAAGTATTTTATTTTTATTGCCAAAATCCACTAAATTTTTATAGAATTTTTCATCTGCAACAGCGCTGGTTGGATTATTTGGATAATTAACAAACATCAATTTGGCTTTTTTTAAAGCATCTTTATCTATATCCTCAAAAATTGGCAAAAAATTATTTTTCTTTAATAGAGGTAAAATATATGGTGTACCGCCTGCCAGAATAGTACTTGCTTGATAAACCGGATATCCGGGATCAGGTACCAATACAACATCGCCTGAATTCACAAAAGCCAGAGGAATATGAGCAATACCTTCTTTTGAACCAATAAGAGGTAATACTTCTTTATCTGGATCTAATGTTACTCCGAATCTTCTCCCGTACCATTCTGCAATTGCTATGCGTAATATTTTCATACCGCTGTATGATGGATATCGATGATTAGAAGAATCTTTAGCTGCGCGATACAGGCTTTCAACTATTTCAGAAGGTGTTGGAATATCAGGATCTCCAATTCCCAGATCAATAATATCTCTGCCTTCATTAATTGCTTTATTTTTCATACTATCAATTTCTGCAAAAAG
Source organism: uncultured bacterium (assembly GCA_964457585.1). Classification (GTDB taxonomy): domain Bacteria; phylum JACRDZ01; class JACRDZ01; order JACRDZ01; family JACRDZ01; genus CAYWFU01. The sequence continues at coordinate 55,280 of CAYWFU010000011.1, forward strand.
ATAAGTCGGTAATTTTTTTATTCTTTCTGCTGGTTCAAAATAATTTTTCTCCATCAAACCTCCTGTTTTAAATTATAAACCTAAGACATCCTGCATATCAAAAATACCTTTTTCTTTATTGATAATAAATTTAATAGCTCTTACAGCTCCCTGAGCAAATGTATCACGATTTTGAGCTCGGTGTATAATTTCCAGCCTTTCACCTATTCCGCCAAAAATTATTGTATGATCACCAACTATATCTCCAGCGCGTACAGCATGGATACCTATTTCATTATGTGCCCGCTGTCCTACAAGTCCTTTTCTGCCATAGACACCAATTTGATCAATGTCTTCATTTTTTGCTTTTGCAATAATTTCTGCTATTTTTACAGCAGTTCCGCTCGGAGCATCTTTTTTTAGATTATGATGAGCTTCGATAATTTCAATATCATAGGTTTCACCTAAAACAGCTGTAACATCTTTAACTAATTTAAAAAGTAAATTAACTCCAACGCTCATATTTGGAGAAAGAACTATAGGAATATCTTTTGCATAATTCTTAATAGTATTTTTTTCTTCATCTTTAAACCCGGTTGTCCCTATTACTATCTTTTTGTTATAATTTTTTACAATCTCCAGATGTTTTAAAGTAACATCAGGATGGACAAATTCAATCACTACATCAGCTTTATCTATTAGTCCCTCAAGATTATCTTCAATAAGTATTTTAAACTTATCAAGCCCCATTACTTCATTTACTTTTTTTCCAATATTGGGATGTACTTTGGTCTCAATAGCTCCAACCAGAGCCATATCTGGTTCTTCTGCCAAACATTTGATTATTGCTCTTCCCATTCTACCGCAGCATCCGGTTACAATAGTTTTAATCATGGTTTTCTCCCTTAGTATATACTGGGTATTATATTAACTTCATCTTTACTAATTCTTCTTTTAATTTATTCTTATTTTCATTTAACATACTGCAAAGCGGTAACCTGAATTCTTCTTTTATTTTTCCCATCAAAGCTAAAGCAGTTTTTACCGGTATCGGATTTGTCTCAATAAAAAGCAATGAAATTAAAGAAAATATTTTATAATGTATTTCCTGAGCTTTTGCAAGATTCCCATTATTAAATTCCTTTATTAAATCAGACATATCTTTTGGAACCACATTTGCCACAACTGAAATTACACCTTCTCCGCCAATTGAAAGAAATGGCAATACTGTATAATCATCTCCAGAAAGTAAAGTGATTTTATTGCCGCATCGCAGTTTAATTTCACTGCATTGTTTTAAATCACCTGTTGCTTCTTTTACTGCTACAATATTTGAAATACTGGATAATTTTTCAACAGTAGCGGGCAAAAGATTCACTCCTGTACGTGAAGGAACATTATACAAAACAATTGGGATATCAACTTCATTTGCAATTTTTTCAAAATGTTTTATCAATCCCTGTTGAGTAGGTTTATTATAATATGGAGTAATTAATAATGCTCCATTTGCCCCTGCTTTTTTAGCATATTTCGTAAGTTCCAGTGCTTCCATTGTATTATTAGAGCCTGCACCTGCTATTACCGGAATCTTTTTATTTACTGTTTCTACTGTGATATCTATCACACGTTTATGTTCTTCATATGATAAAGTAGCAGACTCTCCTGTTGTTCCACATGGTACAATTCCTTGAGTTCCATTTTCTAAATGAAATTTTATCAAATTTCTTAAAGCATTTTCATCCACTTTCCCATCATTAAAAGGTGTTACAATTGCAACTATTGCCCCCTTAAACATGATAATAACCTCCTGAATTATTTAAAATATCTATTTTAACTTCCTATAATGTTATTGTCAATTCGTATAATTTGTATAACAAAATTCCTTTGACTTTAAAATTTAAATAAAGTAAAATTAATGAAAAATCAAAAGATTAAATCCGGACAATTGTTCATTTCTGTCTCTGTCTTTCAAAGGAGAATTATAATGGATATAAAAACAACAAAGCGTTTTATTTTATTTGTCCCAATTATTTTAACAATATTAATCCTATTTATTTCTTATTTCGATCGTTTAACTGCTGATCGTTCACCTAATGAAGAAGAGGTACTTGGTTTACATTAATTTCACTAATACAAATTTTGCAATATATTTTAAAGTATCAAAAACTCCAATCCCGCTTAAAGCTACTGCTTCAAAATGTTTTACATTATCTGGATTTAAATCATAATTTAATTGTTCAACTGTTAAAATATTTTTCAAATCCCGTTTATTATATTGTAAGATATAAGGAATTTCATTTAAATTATATCCCTGATCTTTTAAATTCTCATGCATATTCGTAAGACTGTCTATATTTGCCTCTCGTTGCTGTACTTGTGAATCAGCCACAAAGATAATTCCATCTACTCCGCGTAAAATCAATTTACGGCTGGCATTATAAAAAACCTGCCCCGGGACAGTATAAAGATGAAAACGAGTTTTGTAACCTTTTATTTCACCCAGATCAATAGGTAGAAAATCAAAAAATAGTGTACGTTCACTTTCTGTAGTAAGAGAAATCATTTTCCCTTTATGGTCGGAATGAACTTTATTATAAATATAAATCAAATTCGTGGTTTTGCCGCCTAATCCAGGCCCATAATAAACAAGCTTAAGATTTATTTCTCTGGATGAATAGTTAATAAAAGACATTATACTTTGAATTACTCCTTAATTATGTGCTAATCCATAAATAAATTATCAATTTTTTCTGATGCTTTTTTCTGAAAATCATCATCAAATTTACTGCCTGGTTGAGATGTTTTTTGTTCTGGCTCATGATGTGTTTCAGATTTAGGAGGAGCGGGCGCAGCAGATGTTGCAGCTGCTGTAATATTTTCTTGTGTGGTTTTTTGAGGATGAGAAGAAACCTGATCGCTTTTTATCCGATTATCACTTTCAGCTTTGCTTGCCATTGTTTTCATTTCTTTTTCTTTTTTTACTTTATCAAAAATACGCTTAAAAATTTCAGATAAAACGGCAATAGCATTTTTTACTCTTAATCTTATTAATCCAAGTGAGGTTTTATCATCAAATATAACAACCAATATAACTCTGGCCTCTACTACAGAAATATGCATATTATCTTTTTCTCCCTGATGAAAAAGAAGAGAAAATTCATTTTCTCCCATCAATTGAGCTAATGCATTAGTAGCAGCAAAATTACCAGCAGTAAGACTTGCTAATGAAACAGTATCAAAATGAGCAGTATCCCCGATACTTGTAATTAACTGGCCGCTTTTATCAACCAAAAAAATACACTTCGATTTTGAACCCATAAGCAGATTATTTAAACAATCGTTAATCTCTTTAAATTCCTTTTCGTACAATACCATGGACATGATTAGTCCTCCTAATAAGGGCAATGCTTGTTCTTTATGCTGTCTGCCTTTTCAATAACATCTCCCATTTTTTATCTGTATATACCTGCAATTCTTCTATTATATGTTTATTAGCTTCTTTCCCCAGATGAGAAAATCTACCCTGTAATTTCAGCCATTCTGCTACAGGTTTTTTTTCTTTTGGAATATAATTAACTTTAAAAACACCATTTTCCACTTCATATAACGGCCAGAAGCAGGTTTCTACTGCTAATCTAGCCATTTCTATAGACATGCTTGCATCATGCCGCCAGCCGCGCGGACATGGAGAAATTACATTTATAAAAGCAGGGCCATCCACTTTAAAAGCTTTTTCCGCTTTTTGTATTAAATCCCGCCAATTATGCGGAGAAGCTTGCGCTACATATGGAATATCATGAGCAATCATACAGGCTGTTAAATCCTTGCGGTATTCCCGTTTGCCGGGAATTACTTTTCCTGCCGGAGTTGTTGTTGTATCTGCACCATAAGGAGTGGCGCTTGAACGCTGAATACCTGTATTCATATATGCCTGGTTATCATAACATACATATACCATATTATGACCGCGTTCCATTGCTCCAGAAAGAGATTGAAACCCAATATCATAAGTTCCACCGTCTCCTCCCATTGCAAGAAATTTAAATTTTTTATCAGTTTTCCCTTTTTTCAAAAGACTATAATAAGCTCTTTCCGCTCCGCTTATTGTAGCAGCAGAATTTTCAAAAGCATTATGTATAAAAGCACATTTCCATGCAGTATAAGGATATATTGTAGTTGAAACTTCCAGACACCCTGTTGCGCATCCAACAACAACATTAGTATCAGGTTCAAGTCCCATTAAGATTTGTCTTGCAACGATTGATGCACCACAACCAGGACAAAGTCTGTGTCCATTAGTTATAAACTCTTCTTTTGTAGTCAGTTCTTTCAAAGTCACCATTTTATCTCCTATTACTCCCTATTCTCTTACTCCAAGATAAGAAATCATTTTCTTTATTTTCCCTGTCTCGGAAA
>CAYWFU010000012.1:0-56284 GCA_964457585.1 uncultured bacterium
GGTAGTAATCCAAATTTAATAGAATTGCCAGATGGTAATATTGTATTAGCATATAAAGAGGAAAATGGAATTAATAAAGCATGGAAATATGTAATACCAGGTACAGGTCAGGGCATTGCATCAATAGGTAATGAGACTAATATAGACAATGCAAATATGATATGGCTGGATAGTAAGTTATATCAAGTCTGGGGAGAAAAAGATGAATCTGGATATAGGTTATATAAAGCAGAAATAGGCGGGCAAACAATTGGTAATACATTATACAAGTATGAAACTACAATATCTTTAGCATCTTATGAGAAGATAAATTTTGATAAAGATTTAATTCGGTTAACAACACCAGGAAATTATTTGATAGAAGCAGAATTAAAGTCTAATTCAGGACAGAAATTAGATTTTACACAGGAAGAAATAAATGTTTTGCCAGCATCAGGAATAAGTGTGGAACTTTTTACAACTGTAAGCAATCAGCAGTCAGAAAATAGTAATATATTTAAACCTGGTGAAAATATTACTATAAGCGCTGTAGTAACAAATAAAGGGCAGGATACATATTCAGGCAGAGTAAGAATATTTAAAAATGATTTAGAAATATATGGAGAAGACATTACTCTTCAACCAGCACAAATATACGTATGCAGTACAAATACACTTGCAGATGAGAATTTTACACTTCGAGTAACAGCAAATCCAGAAATAGTTAGAAATATAGAAATAGTAAAGCCAGAGATGCAAACCTATCTGGATTGTCCTGCTATAGCAGGGAATGGTATTAATCCAATTTATTTAAGAATATATAATCCAACGAAGATGGAGATGAATATACAAGTAAAAGATGTTAATGGGTTGATGAGTGGATGGGTTGATGGGAATATACAGGTAACACTAAAACCACAGGAATGGACGATTATCCAGAAAGAATTAAATATTATAAATGATACAAAAATAGTTATTAAAATTACCGGTGATATTGAAAAAACTATAGAAAAAATAATAAAGTTTGGGGAGAAACTAGATATAAGAATAAATGCAGCGCAAAAATATAGAGAAGGGCAAATAAATATTCCATATATATTAAAAAATATTGGGGATATGGATATTGATGGAGAGATAAAGATAGAAGTAGACACGCAAAATTTTGCGTCTGTACAGAAGACAGAAGAAATATTTGTAGAGAAAGAAAAAGAAAATGAATATCAATTTGTAACAGAATTAACAAAAGGAAAATATAAATTTAAAATTAAGTATGATGATTTAGATAGCACTGATCAGGAAATAGATGTTGTTCCAGATGAAGATGTAAAATTTGAAAATATAAAAATCCAGAAAAATTTTGATGGATTAATCCCAATAAATTTTGAAATAAATAATACTGGTTATTCAAATATAGGCGGACAGGTAAGAATTGATGCGGGATTCGCTCAGGAAACAAGAGGAGTGGATATAGGAAGCGGAGATAAACAATTGTATACGTTCCAGTTTAATCCTGGATTTGCAAATGAAAGCACATATCCATTAAAAATCACATTAGAAGGAGGAAGTGGATATATAAAGACATATGAAACAACACTATCAATAGGTAAGCCAGAATATACAATACAGCCAATAACATTGACAAGAGAATATACAGCAGGTGAAAATGGAAGTTTTAATTTTAGAATAAAAAATACAGGAGACAGGATAGGACAGGCAAAATTAAATATAAATGCAGGTTCATTCTATAAAACTACAAAAGAAATAGTACTGTTATCAGGGGAAGAAAAAGAAGAAAATATTAATTTTATAGTACCTGATGATATAAATTTAGGTGAGTATACGATAGAAATAAAAGCTGAAGGACAAAATGAGCCATCCATTACTCCGATAAAAGTTAAAGGATTAGAATTAGAAATAACATCGGAATTAAATCAAAAAGCTTATAATATAGGTGATACATTAAAATTATCAATAAATATAACAAACCTCAATACAAAAGTAATCCCACAATTATATTGTAAAATAAAATATGATACTACTCAATTGGAACAAAGCCTGACAATGACAACCACAACAGAAAAATTGGATTATTATATAAATTTAAACAAAATTACAGGGGCTAAACTATTTATTGGTATTTATAATTCAAAAACAAATAGGTCAATTTATTTAAATGAATTATATGTATATGAAATCAAGGATTTGATAAATATTATACTTGATAAGCAAGTTTATTCAGCAGGAGAAAATGTTTTAATAGATTTACAAAATGCATTAAAAGGAGAAATAACTTTAAATGGTCCGAATAACTGGCAATGGAATGGAAATATTGAAATAGGGAAAAGATATATAAACATGGAATTAAGTGACAAAACAGTTAGCGGCAGATATTTTATTCACTATAATTTCAAGCCGGATAATTCACAAGAAGAATATACAGGAGATATAGCATTTGACATAGCAGGAATAAAGTTAGAAATAGAGCAGTCAATTTTAGAAAAACAAGAATATTATCCGGATGAAGAAATAAGAGGGAAGATACTTGTAAAAAGCAATAAGGGAGTAAATGTGAAATTTGTAAGCTGGATAAAAGATTCTGAAGGCAACACGGAAATGTTAGCTACAAATTATTTTGGTTTATATGAAGGAAATAATTGGATTGAATATAAAGGAATATTAAAAACAGATAGATCTGGAATACATGAAGTAATTTATTTATTTCAGGATAAGGAAACTAATAATGGACTGGCTGGCGGAGCAAATAATATAGAAGTTGGTAAAATAAATTTAAGCGGAATAAAATTGGATAAACAAGAATATGATTATGGAGATGAAACTGTACAACTTAATACTTATATATATTGTACAAATGGAGCAAAAGGTGATCTGGAAATTAAATTAGACACATCAATAATAAAACAAACAACAGTTGAAGGGAATGGATTTATATTAGATACAACTTTATTAACGCAAGATAATATTTCTCATGGAAAACATTTAATACAGGCAAGAATAAAAGCAGACGGACTAATAAGTGAAAGACAGGCAGGAATAGATTATGGGATAAAACTGCCAGATTTAGTAATAAAAAATGTGGAATTTGGCAGTACTGAGATAGATCAATATGGTAAAGGGTATAAGTTATTAAAAATTGAAATTGTAAAAGAACGGGAATTGGCAGCGAGAAATATATTAATAAAAGTAGAGACGCAAAATTTTGCGTCTCTACAGAACATTGGAGAAGTGATTATATCTGAGCTTATTGAAAATGGCGCAAATGCACAGGTAGCGATACCTTTAGATCTTTCAATCTTCAGCCTTTCGCCTTCATCCTTCAGCCTTAAAATCAGTGTTGATCCTGAAAATACAATAAAAGAATATGATGAAACTAATAATATATTGGAGAAGGAATTTATAATACCAAACAGTCCAACATTACAGGCATTATCAGAGATTACAAACCAAAAATATATAAAAATTCAGGGCACAGCATTACAGAATAGTAAAGTAAAAATATATAGAAATGGGGAATTTATAGGTTATGCATACGCAGATAGCAGCGGCAACTTTGAATATATTGTAGAACTTGCTGATGGAGAAAATAAAATCAGCGCAGTTACTTATACGCAAGAAGGAGAAAGCGGATATATATCAGAAATACTGCTGGTAATTTATAATAAGACATCGCCAGAGTCAGTAAAATTGCAGGGTGAATCAAAGAATGGAGTTTGTTTTCTATATTGGACACAAAGTATAGCAGAAGATTTAGCTGGATATAGAATTTATAGAAAACAAAAATTAAGCGAAAATTTTCAATATACAAATTATGAAATTATCAATCAAGAATTACTAACACAAACATATTTTTATGATTCAAGTGTAGAGAACAATAATGAATATTACTACATAATAACATGTATGGATAATGCAGGGAATGAAAGCAGATATTCAAATGAAGTTCGACTCATACCTCAAATAGAAATAGAGATAAATATCAGTCAGGAAATAAATATTGAACAGAAGAGGATGCTTGTATACAGCTTAAGAAATCTGGGGCAGGATACAACCCAAACAAAATTATTAAATACAATAGTTAATGTATTAGAAAACGAAAAAGCAAAATCAATGACTACAATCTGCCAGAAAGAATTTATGGAAGAATTGCGATCAAATCAATATGCGCAATATTTAATTGATAATACAATAGAAACAGGTCAGGAAACAAATAAAACTGCATGTGAAAAATGCGGAGAAAAATGCTGGTTAAATTGGAAAATAGATGAACTTTGCGGAGCTGTATATAGAGGAAGCGGAATAGTAATACTTAAAAATTCATGGCAGATATTGCCTATAAATACGTATTTTAAAGATATGTTTGGAATAGATACAAATCAGTATGGTGCAGAAAAAAATTATTATTTAAATATAATCAATCCCGATTGGGCAGAAGAAATACCAGATAATATACAAATAAGAAGTAAAATATTTAAAGTAATACCAAAAACATGTGAAGTTACAGGGCTAATAAAAGATACAACAATGATAACAGATAATGAATTCCCCGCAATACTTGCAAATAACTATGGAAAAGGGAAAGCAGTATTATTCACATTCCTGCCAAAGATAGTAAATAATGAACAGGAGCAAATAACAGAAAGATTAATGCAAAAAGCAATAAATTATGTTCAGCCAAAAGAGATAATAATAAATCCATATACAGTAATACCAATAACAACAAAAATACAGGCTGATAAAGCAAGTGAACTTATAGTATGGGAGAATTATAATGAACAGCTAAAATTAATAAATACAGAAGGTGATATAACAGGTTTAAACACAATAAGATGGGATATTAATATAATGGATAGTACAGACAATAAAAAATTTAATGCAGAATATCAATTACCAGATCAAAAGGGAATATATAACGTAGAATTGTTGACACAATACAAAACAGGAAATAAATGGCAGATATATAATACAATTCAAAAAGAACTGGAAATAGCAGAAACAACAGAAGAAAAGATAGCCAGAGTAATAACAGAGATAGAAACGAATAATATAGATTATAAAACACATTTAATAGTAAAAACATATTTATTAAATTATTTACAAGATATACAAATAAGGGGAAAAAATACAACAGCAGAAATAGAAGAAACAATAAATAATTTATTAGCATGCATATCAATATTAAGTACATTGGAAAAAATGCTGCCTGAAGATTCTCTGAAAATAAGAAACTTACATTTAGAAATATCAACTATCTTACAGGAATTCGAAGCATTATGGGTAAAGATAAAAAATGGACAAACATCTCAATTTGACACTTCTCTGCCAATAATTATAAATACAATACCAGAGGATAGAGATGATAATGTAAACCCGGATACAGAAATAAGGATACTCTTTTCAGAAGAAATGGATTCAACAAGTATAAATGAAAATACAATACAGGGGATAGAAGGAGAAATACAATATAATAATAGAACAGCAGCAATTAAACCTGGAAATAAGCTGGAATATGAGAAAATATATCAGATAACAATAACAAATGAAGTAAAAGACATATTAGGAAATAGAATGGAAGCAGAAAAAAAGATTATTTTTGCAACTATTAAATCAGACGATAATATTCCACCGCAAATTATTTTTACACAACCGCAAAATGGTGAAACAAGTGTATCAGTAGATTCTGCAATAAATGTGAAATTTAGAGAAGAAATGGATACAACAAGTATTAATGCAAATACAATATTTGTATTTGCAGTTGATAATAATCAAATAGTAAAACAGATGGATGCGCAAATTATATTTAATAATAATGATGAAATAACGATTATTTTTCAAGAACCATTTAAATATGGAGCAGCATATGAGGCTATTATAACAACTCAAGTAAAAGATAGAGCTGGCAATAAATTAGAACAGGATTATAAATTAATATTTTCAACGAAATCAGAGACGGATACTATTTCACCTCAAATAATATCAGTATATCCAATAAATTTGCAAAATGTTCCAGTAGATACTTATGTGGAAATAAAATTTTCAGAAGAGATGGATACAACAAGTATTAATGAAACTTCGTTTCAAGTAGAACAGGCTGAAGGCTTAAGGCTGAAGGTTGAAGGGAAAGTTACATATAATAATCAAACAGCAACATTTATACCCGCGAGTCCATTAGAACCTAATACAACTTATACTGTTACGATTATGACAGGAGTAAAAGATTTAGCAGGGAATTCAATTGAAAATGAATATTCATGGATATTTACCACACAGGATAAAATTTTACCGCAGGTAATATCAATAAATCCTGCTGATGGAGAAATCAATATACCTGTAAATTCTATTATTACAGCTATATTTTCTAAAGAAATGGATGTAACAACAATAAACAAAAATACATTTTATTTGAGTAATGGGCAAGAAAGAATAACATGTTTAATCGGTTATAATAATAAACAGGCAACGCTTATTCCATATGAAAATTTAAAAAATGATACTAAATATACTGCAGCAATTACAAAAGAAGTAAAAGATATAAATGGTAATTTGTTAATGAATGATTATATATGGGATTTTAATACAGTTGATAATATTTCCCCATGGATTATATCAATAACTCCAGAAGATGGAACAAAAGGGGTTCCTTTAGATGTAGTTATTAAAATAGGATTTTCGGAAGAGATGGATACAACGAGTATTAATTCAAATTCATTTTATTTAAATGATGGGAATAATAAAATTGAAAGTAACATAAAGTTTAATAATAGAGAGGAAGCAGTTTTAATTCCAGAAGTTTTTTTAAATAGAAATACTAAATATTTTGTAGTTGTAACAAATGAACTTAAAGATGAATTTGGTAATTTTATTGAGATGAATTATACCGGAAATTTTATTACAGAAAATAGATGGTTAAAAATAGCAAGTGGAAAAGATCATTCATCAGGAATATTGCAGGATGGGACATTGTGGACATGGGGAGCAAATTATTCGGGTCAATTAGGTGATGGTACAACAATTAATTATAGAAATGTGCCAATCCTGATAGAACAAAAGAAAGATTGGGTTGATATAAGTTGCGGCAGTGCACATACAGCAGCGATAAAACAGGATGGGACATTGTGGGCTTGGGGATTAAATAGCTCTGGACAGTTAGGAGATGGATCTTTTACAAATAGAATTATCCCAAGACAAATCGGACAGGATAAAGGTTGGATAAAAGTAAGTTGCGGCAGTGCACATACAGTAGCAATAAAACAGGATGGAACATTGTGGGCTTGGGGATTAAATAACTCTGGACAATTAGGAGATGGAACAGGATATGATTTTAGAGCTTCTCCAATACAAATCGGACTGAATAAAGATTGGATAAATATAGCGTGTGGGTATGCTTATACAGCAGCAATAAAACAGGATGGGACATTGTGGGCTTGGGGCGCAAATGATTTTGGACAATTGGGAGATGGAACAAATATACTCAAACGTATTCCAACGCAAATCGGACAGGATAAAGACTGGATAAATATAGCATGTGGGTATGCTCATACAGCAGCAATAAAACAGGATGGGACATTATGGGCATGGGGATATAATATTTATGGTCAATTGGGTGATGGAACAAATATAAGTAAAAATATTCCAATACAAATCGTCCAGGATAAAGACTGGATAAATATAGCATGCGGGTATGCTCATACAGCAGCAATAAAACAGGATGGGACATTATGGGCATGGGGATATAATATTTATGGTCAATTGGGTGATGGAACAAATATAAGTAAAAATATTCCAATACTAATTGGACAGGATAAAAATCTGGTAGATATAATAAGTTGTGGAGAATATCATACAATAGCAATAAAACAGGATGGAACATTGATGGCGTGGGGAGGAAATGGGTATGGACAACTTGGTGATGGAACAATTGGAAATAAATCCGTGCCAGATACAACTAAACCTCAAATTTTATTAACTAATCCAATAAATAATGCACAAAATACACCTGTAAATACAAATATAAAGGTTACTTTTTCAGAAATAATGGATACTTCAACTATAAATGAAAATACTTTTTATATCGATGATGGAAAAAATAAAATTTCTGGAATGATTGGTTATAATGGAGCAGAAGCTATATTTACACCAAAAAGTTATTTAGAGGCTGATATAAAATATACAGCAACACTTACAACACAAATAAAAGATTTAAGTGGTAATGCAATAGCAGGAAATTATATCTGGAATTTTGGAACTCAGGATCTTTTACCTCCGGAAGTTCTAATGGTAAACCCAACTGAAAATGATATACAGGTGGATACAAAAACAGATATAAAAATTATATTTTCAGATGAAATAGATAGTACAAGTATAAATCAAAATACGATTAATATTAGTGATGGAATCAATAAAGTATCATGTAAGATAATTAAGTTATTAAAAAGAGTAATATTAATTCCAATAGAAAAATTAAATATAAATACTGAATATATTGTGATGATTTCTCAAGAGATAAAAGATAAATCTGGTAATAAAATGCAAGATGATTTTTTTTATACATTTACTACCGGTGAGGATATCTCAGATACTGCATGGAAAATATTTTCAGGAGGGAACGGTCATGTTTTAGCAATAAAACAGGATGGGACATTGTGGGCTTGGGGATTAAATAACTCAGGACAGTTAGGCGATGGAACTAATATGGATAGAATTATTCCAACACCAATCAGACAGGATAAAGATTGGATAAATGTGGCGTGTGGGTATATTCATACAGCAGCAATAAAACAGGATGGGACATTATGGGCTTGGGGAGCAAATAACTCAGGACAGTTAGGCGATGGAACTAATATGGATAGAATTATTCCAACACCAATCGGACAGGATAAAGATTGGATAAATATAGCGTGTGGTTATACTCATACAATAGCAATAAAACAGGATGGGACATTATGGGCTTGGGGATTAAATAGCTCTGGACAGTTAGGTGATGGAACTTATACAAATAGAATTATTCCAATACCAATCGGACAGGATAAAGATTGGATAAATATAGCATGCGGTAATGATTATACTGTAGCAATAAAACAAAATGGTACATTATGGGCATGGGGATTTAATTTATATGGTCAATTAGGAGATGGAACAATAAATTATGAAAATTCTCCAATACAAATAGGACTGAATAAAGACTGGATAAAAGTAAGTTGTGGCAGTGCGCATACAGTAGCAATAAAACAGGATGGGACATTATGGGCTTGGGGAGCAAATAACTCTGGACAATTAGGAGATGGAACTTATACAAATAGAATTATTCCAACAAAAATTAGACAGGATAAAGACTGGGGAGAAATAAGTTGTGGCAGTGCGCATACAGCAGCAATAAAACAGGATGGGACATTATGGACCTGGGGATATAATTTTTATGGCCAATTGGGAGACGGAACTAATCAAAATAAAAATAAACCAACATTAATTAGAGATTTTTTTAAAATAATAGGCGGGGGGATATCACATAGTATAATATTAAAAACAGATAATACATATTCTATTTGGGGTGGAAATGAATTTGGACAATTAGGAGATGGAACAAATATAAATACAACATTACCTAAACAAAAAGTAAAATGGTTGAAAGTTAGCTGTGGAACAAATTTTACTTTAGGGCTAAAAAATGATGGGACATTGTGGGTATGGGGATTGTGGACATTGGAATCTGGACAATTAGCAGGCGGGACACCAACATCATTTGATAAAACTAATTATTGGAAAACAATTAGTATGGGAAATTATCATAATATTGGGATAAAAGCAGATAGTTCTTTATGGGCATGGGGATTAAATAATTATGGACAACTTGGTGACCAGACTTATGAGAATAAAAATATTCAGATTAAAATAAGTGAAAATAAAAATTGGGAAAATGTATTTAGCAGCGGTAATCATAATATTGCATTACGGACAGATAAATCAATATGGGCATGGGGCGCAAATGATTATGGACAATTAGGAGATGGTACCTGGGGGAATAAAAATTCACCAGTAATAATCGGCAGTACTAAAGATTGGGAATTTATTGCCTGTGGTAAAAACAATACAGCAGGAATAAAACAGAATGGGACATTATGGACCTGGGGATGCAATGATTATGGACAATTGGGAGATAGTACATATATAAGTAAAAACATACCTGTACAAATTGGTAATGATGCAAATTGGAAAGTAATTTTATGCGGCGAAAATCATATAATAGCAATAAAACAGGATGGGACATTATGGGCATGGGGTACAAATGATTATGGACAACTAGGAGATGGTACAAATATAAACAAAAATATTCCAACATTGATAAATAGTGATAAAAATTGGAAAATAATATCAACCGGAAATAACCATATAGCAGCAATAAAACAGGATGGGACATTATGGGCATGGGGCGCAAATGATTATGGACAATTGGGAGATGGAACAAATATAAATAAATATTTACCAACGCAGATAAGTTTAGATCAAAATTGGGAATTGGCAGGTTGTGGAAAGAATCATACAATTGCAGTTAAAACAGATGGAACTATCTGGTCATTTGGCAATAACTGGGATGGGCAGTTAGGTGATGGAACATATGAAAATAAATTTATACCAATTAAAATAAAGTAGGAGATAGTATGTTTAAAAAGCTAATAATTGTTTTCTTGTTTTTATGTTCATGTAGAAGTTATGCTGCAACATGGGAATATAAACCATACACAGAAGAAACAATAGACAATAATTTTGACAATAAAAGTTTAAGCGTTATTTACAATAAAAATTTAAAAAATTTTCCTTATATAGCATTTGCTTATGGAGGAACAGCAGGATTATATTATGCAGTTTTTGATACAAGTATCAGCACATGGAATAAAAAAGCTGTTAAAAATAGCAAATCAATAAATGGAGAAATAGGGTCGGACATTAGTCTGGCAATAGATGTATCCGGCTCACCGCATATTAGTTATTCTGATCCTGATAAGCGGATTTTAAAATATGCGTATTATAATACTGATTGGATAGTGGAAACATTGGATTCAAGTATTGATGTTGGGAGATATAGTTGTATTCAATTGGAGAATAATCAATATCCGCATATTGCTTATTATGATGATATTAATGGTGCTTTAAAATATATATATTCAAATGGTGCTGGATGGAAGAGAGAAACAATCGATATAGCAGATAAGAAAATGGCAGGGTTATATATATCATTTAAAATAGATAAAGAAAATAAAAGACACATTTGTTATTATGATGCGACAGATGATAATTTAAAATATGCATATTACAATGGGGAGACATGGAAAATAGAAACTGTTGACTCAGCAGGAATAACAGGATTATATGCAAATCTTTCATTAGATAAATATAATAAACCCTGTATATGTTATTATGGAAATGGTAATTTAAAATATGCATACAAAAATGATGAAAATAATTGGAGTGTGGAAACCGTTGATCCTATTTTTAGTTCAGGGATGTATAAAACATCTATGTTTATTGATGAAGCAAATAATAAATATATATTTTATTTTGTTCAGGAATTAGATCCAAGACAAATAAGATATGCAAAATTAACTGCAGATGGGAGATGGGAGATAAATATAATAAA
The DNA here is from genome assembly GCA_964457585.1 of uncultured bacterium. Taxonomy (GTDB): domain Bacteria; phylum JACRDZ01; class JACRDZ01; order JACRDZ01; family JACRDZ01; genus CAYWFU01. Next base: position 11,627 of record CAYWFU010000012.1, read on the forward strand.
GCAATTGAATATATATCCACAATTTCCAGGCGATATTGATTTTGATATAGTAACTGATATTAATAATGAATTCTGGTTTATATATTCTTATGCAGGGATAAGATTTATGGGGCCAAAAATCAATGAATGGAGTTACCAAAAAATTCAGGATGGGTATATTGATAAATATAGTTTTTCATTAGATTCACAAGGGAATCCGCATATAGTATATTCTTTTAATAATCAAGATACTACTAGAATAAAATATAGTTATTATGAAACAAATATCTGGAAAAATAAAGAAATTAAGAAATCCGCTGTAAAAAATACAACATTTAAAAATATATCTTTTTATCCAGTATTGCAAGCAGATGGACAAGATAAATTATATTTAGCATATTCTGAAAATTCTTCTGATAGTAATAAAATAGGATTTTTACAAAAAAATAGTGATGGTTGGAATGATCAAGTCCTTGAAGAAAACACAGATAGATTTGGGAGAATTAAATTTATTTTAGATAAAAATAATATTCCGTATATAGGATATTATAATTATGATAAAAATTTAAAAATAAGTTATCTGCCCACCAGTCAAATTTGGGGAAGTAGTATTTTTGATATTTCAAAAAAATTTGATGATTATTCACTTTTTAGTTTTGATTTTGACAATCAAAATACTTTGAATTTATCCTATACATATCGAATAAATATAAATGATTCCCCTGATTTATATTATTGTTATCTTAAAGATAATATATGGGGAACACCTGTAGAAATTGACAAAGAGATTTCCTCTTATCTTTTAAATATAAAAACAGGAAATGATGATAAAAAAAATTTAATATATAAAAAATTTTCAAAAGATGAAGTTCGATATGCAATAAATGAAGAGAATAATTGGATAATTGAGCAAACTGAAGATATAGTAAATGGAGGTATATCAAACTTACAGATTAATAATAATGAACTAACTTTTATTGGATTTAGCGATCAGCTTTATAAATATTTTAGAAAAAATAATAAGTGGGAAAAAAGCAATATTTCACAAATAAGCTCAGTGACACAAATGAACTCAGCATCAAATATAATAGAATATAAATCTTATAATAATCAATTGGCATTTATTATGAATGCAAATACACTGGGATTAATATATTATACGCAAATAAAGTTAAAATTAGATATAGTTAATCAAAATGATAAGGTTGTAACTTTTAATGTATCAAGAAATGGTCCAAAAGGAATAAAAATTGATAAATATCTCTGGAACTTTGAAGGCACAGAAGGTATACAGTTAGTAACAACAGAGTCTACTGCAAATTATACATATTCTAATACTGGTAATTATAAAGCACGTGTTATTGCAATAATGGAAAATGGAATAAGAAATGTAACTTTTGCTGATGTCGAAATTAGATAACTGAAGAAATCCTGTTTCTAAATGACTTATACTATTTTTTTAAATAAATTTTTTGCTTCTAAATAATTATCAATATGATTTATAGAGCTAGCTGTTGTATTTGATATATCTTCCCATTGAGAGTAATGCCCTGTAAAAAGGCATAATGGTTCATGAAAATCATTTTTATTGGTTTTAAATGCTTTTATTAAACCCGCTATTGCCGCAGTTCCTTCATAAGAAGTAACAATTCCTGAATTGCTTAAAAGCAAAGATGTTTCTATTATTTCATCCTGAAAAACCTGCCATCCGCTGCCTTGAGTTTTATTTATAATTGATAAAGCTTCTTTTTCACGCGGTGTATGTTTTATCCCCAAACGTTTTTCATATTTTTGATTTTTCTGATTTCTATTTTCTACCTTCTGCCTTCTGCCTTCTGCCTTTTCTACTAATGAAGTCACATCCCCATACTGTACTGCATGAATCTGCGGGGATTTAATGCCAAATTTTCGTTCGAGATATTGATATCCTCTTCCTATCCCAACAAGTGTGCTTGCGCTGGTTGGACATAGGAAAATTGCATCAGGGAATATTCCCTTTTCAGTTAATTCAAAAGCAATAGATTTATATCCTTCTAAAGAAGAGTCATCGATTGATGGACGCAAATTAGGGATATTATAAATTCTGGAAATATAATTACTTAAATTTATTGGTTTTGGAGTTATAATAATATTGGCACCGAATTTTCGCATGAGATTAATTTTATTTTTTTCGGTTTCTGGTGAAATAAACGCAAAAAAATTAATATCAGCAAGTTTTGCATAAGCAGCGCCTGCACATGCTGCATTACCTGATGAAGATATTAATAAATTTTTATGGTTTTTTTGAAAATATTTTGAAACTTGATAAGCTAAGCTTCTTGCTTTATGTGAACCAGTTGGATTTAAATCATCGCGTTTTATCCATAATTTTTTTATTCCTAATGATTTAGCCAATCTGCTTAAGTTTACCTCTTTTGTCCATCCTTCTTCAAGAGTAAGGCGAAAATCAGGGTTAATATTATCTGCATATAAATCTGCGTATCGCCAGATATTAAAACAATTTTCATTTTTTGTCAGGTTTATTTTTTTCATTTTTTTAATTTCTTTACTAATTTATTAAAACCTTCTTTATTATCAATATAAAGTGAATAAAAGTTAGCACAAGCCGGAGAAAGCAGAACATTATCTCCTGGGTTAACATCTCTACTGGTTATATCGAGCGCTTCAGCAATAGATGAGACTATTATATAATTAAATCCATTTAAATAAGAAATGATTTTTTCAGTACCGCGTCCCGGTAATAATATAAGTTTTTTCACGCGGAGTTTTATTTCATCTGATAATTCTTTATAATCCATACCTTTATCATGTCCGCCGGCAATAAGTATAATATTATTTTTTAAAGCTTGAAGTGCAGCAATTGTTGCTTGTGGTGAAGTGCTTGCTAAGTCATTATAATAGCTAATATCATTTATTTTACGTATTAATTCAATACGATTTTTAACGCCGGTAAATTCTTTTATTGCTTTTTTAATTTGAGTGATATTCGCTCCGGCTAAAAAACTTCCACCAATCGCAGCTAAAGTATTTTCAATATTATGTTCCCCCTGCAAATTAATTTCATTAATATCGCATATGGAATTTATTTTGCCATTTATATTCAAAAAAATTATTCCATTATTTTCATAAATCCCATTTTCTTTAAAAATTGTTTTACGGCTAAAAGGTAATATTTTTGATTTAATTCTGGATGAGAAAGAATATGTTATTGGATTATCAAAGTTAATAACTGCAAAATTTTCTGAAGTCTGATTGGCAAAAAGATTAAATTTTGTTTCAATGTAATTTTCATATGAACCATGTTCATCAATATGATTTGGCAATACATTTGTAATTACAGCAATTTGCGGAATAGATTTAAAATTAATAAGCTGACGGTTTGATATTTCCATAACAAGTTTATCATTGGCAGTAATCAAATTAATATCTTCCAATATTTGTTTTGCGTACCTATCATTACCTGTAAAAAATGTTTTATCAGGAGTTGATTTTAATATTTGATATATTAGATTGGATGTAGTAGTTTTACCATTTGAGCCGGTAACAGCAATAATAGGGCAGGGGACTAAAGTAAAATATAATTCGGTAATATTCATAAAAGTTATATTTTTCTTCTGAGCATTTTGTAAATATGGGAAATTACAGGAATAATTAAACCAATTTTGACTCACAAAAATTATATCAGCGTTTTCTATATTATGAAGATAATCGTTTTTGAAAAAAAGTTTCAAATTCAGATTAATGATATTATTTAATTTTATTTCCTTTTCTTCTTTTGAATAAGCTACATGATTATTATTGAAACTCCTTTTAAAATTATTAAACTCATCACAAAAGTCATGAGCGATAATTTGAGAGTTTTGAATGCCATTTTTGCTTAGAAATAATGCAATCGCAGATCCTTCGGAGCTGGAAAGTCCAACTATATGGATTTTTTTATTTTTTAAATTTTTAACAAAATCAGAAACTGTCAATTAAATTGCCCTCGTAACAATTCTTTTTGCTCCACAAGGAGAATAATTTTTATAAAAATTTTCTAAAGGTTCGTTTATAACTTTTTTAACCTGTAAACTTGCGTGAATAACCCATAGTATCTCTTTATTTTTATAAATGATTCCAACATGAAATATATTTTTATTTTTAACACGCGCAAAAATAAGATCCCCCGGTTGAATTTGCTTTAATGAAATACGTTTTCCGCATGAAAATTGATCAAGAGCATGTTTTGGCAGGATTATATCAAATGCTTGTTTAAAAATAATTTGTGTGAATCCAGAACAATCAATTCCATTAGAATTTTTTCCGCCAAGTAAATATGGAGTATTTATGTATTTTTTTGCGACTAAAAATAGTTTATTTAAATCGTTTATAACAATTATTTTATCTTTTTCAGCTCTTTTAACATTTTTCCAGTAGTTTTTATTTTTAAGAATTAACTCGATTTCATTATTGTAAACCCAACCTAAAGTCTGGTCTTCCAATTGTATAAGGGATTCATTTTTATCCTGATACAGAACCTTAAAAAAATTATCTTCTGAAGTAATTTGTGTTGAAATTTTATTGTTATTTTTTCCTCTGCGCAAATTAATTAATTTATTTGTTTTTCCCCATGAAAATATTTTATTATTTTCTTCAGATGTTAAAACTTCAAGATTATTAACTAACTTCCAATTTCCAATTTTTTTCAATTCATTTTCAATTTCTTTTTTTTGTTTATTTAATAATACTTTCCCGTTTAAAGTCAATTCTTGATAGTTACGCATAAAACTTGAAGTTATGGACATTAACTCTTTGGTATAATTATGTTTTTTAATCCATCGATTAATATGATTATCTATTTTTTTAAATTCTGCCTTCTGACTTCTGTCTTCAGTCTTCTGTCTTCTATTTTTCACTTTTCTTCTTCTTCAAAAAATTTAAATTTGAGTGGTTTGGTAGAGATTATTTCAAGCTCTACACCGCAATTGTCACATTCAATTATTTCTCCGCATTCTAAATCTTCAGTAATATCAATTTGAGCATTACATTCAATACAACGTGCCATAAAAAATACTCCTTTTTTTATAGAATAGATCCTTCACTCGCTGACGCTCATTCAGGATGAGCTATCGGGGGATAAAACTCCGCCGATAGCTCAATTTTTTATTTTTATTGTCCAATTCCCGTCAGCTTCAATTTCTAAAATATAATCATCAGCAGACGGTATACTTGCTAATTTTTCTCCGCTATATGAACCGAAAGTATCAATAATTGTACTAATTTCTTGAGCGTTTTTATCATTTAATGTGACAATAAAATATGATGAGCCATCATGAGTCATAGTAAATATTGCTGTACCGCCAGAAAGAGCAGTTTTTTCAAGAACTTTATCTCCAGTTCCACTGAATTCAATAATTTCAGATGCTCTTGTTGTAAATTTCCATGAATAATTTGATGCTAATTTATTTCCAGAAGAATCTTTTACATCAGTAGTAATAGTTGCTGTATATTCAGTTCCATAAACCAGATCCGTTAAAGGGGTGAAAGTCGCTGTTGTACCGCTATAAGAAAGAGTTCCTGAAATATTATTTCCTCCTGTATTTACAATAAATGTACTTGATGTAAATATTGAAGCATCCATAGTTTCATTAAAAGTAACAGTGATTTTAGTATTAGTAATAGCAACATTTATAGCTGAATTTTCCGGGTTTACAGATGAAACAAGAGGTGCGGTTGTATCCATTGCAACACTGGTTTTAAAATTCCATGTATAATTAGATGATAATGGATTTCCTGCTTTATCTGTTGCTCCGGTAGTTATTGTTGCAGTGTAGGTAGTATTATAAGCTAGATTAGCCGATGGTTTTAAAGTTGCAATTGTCCCGGTATATGTAACTGTACCAGTTGCGCCTCCGTTCAAAGTAAAAGTATTAGTATTTAAAGATGTGCTATCCATTACTTCACTAAAAGTTGCTGTTATTGAACTATTTACTGAAATATTGCTTGCATTATTAATTGGAGTAGTTGAAGTAACTGTTGGAGCTGTAATATCAGTTTTGCTCATATCTATAACAGGGACAATTAATTTTTCTGGATCATAACAGCTAAGTCCTGATGTAGATTCAACTGTAATTTTTTTGCTTTGATCGGGAAAACCGGTTTTTTTAGCTTTAAGATCATATTCTCCCGGTCGTACACTTAACAAAATATAATTTCCATTACTATCTGTTAAAACAGAAGGCGTAACTTCAGGGGATAAGCTTATAGCTACCCCAGAAATCCCAACTCCATTAGAATCATGAACAGTACCTTTTACTTCTATTCTTTCTGGTGCAAAGGGATTTCGGCAGCCAGTTATTAATCCTAATAAAATTACTGAAATAATTATTTTTTTTCTTAACATATACGAAAGCCTCCATAAATTTTAAGTTTACATTTCTTTCCAATATATTACAGATATTTCATCTTTTGAAGCCCTATAAAGAATTGCATAAATCTCAGAGGTTATTTTATTAACTGTCCCAACTGAATATAATGAAAAATATCCGGTACTTTTAATTTCTATACGTTTATTTATACGATTATATATGTTATCGGTCATTCCTTCAACATTTTTTAAATCAGTTATTGATTTAAATGGATTTTCTTTTCTCTCTTTTATTATATTATCGGCAAGATTTTTATCTATATCCAGATTAAGAGCCATTAACACTTCAGATGGAGCAGTATTAATATTTATTTTAAATCCATAAATAGTTAAAAAATCTTTTAATCCTGTTCGTGTTAACGTGGCATCATCTTTGTCTTCTGAACCAGCATAACTTTCATAAGTAAATCCTTTAATAAGAAATAATTCCTTTAAAGTATCCAATGGCGCATTTTTACAATGATAGGGAGGTGTTAGACCCTGATAATAACTATCTTCAGCTCCACCTGACTCCATTTGTCCTTCGATAATAGTTACGTCATCATCATTATCAATCCAATCCACAAGTGCATCAACAAATTTATAATCCTGATTATTTATTTCGCAAAGGTGTTTAAGATTGTTTACTGCAGAGTCATAGCGTTTTTCCTGTGAATGTCCGCCAGCAGCAGGTAAAATTACAGTATTTAAATTAAATTTACTGCTTTCATCAACAATATTTAGTTTTAAATTCCCATTTTTAAACATTACGCTGGAAAGAATTTTTGAATAATCTTTTGCCCAATCTTCATTTAAATGATCAACTTCCGGATCGTCAGATTTTAATGCATATTTAGCAAATTCGATTCCAGATCGCGCAATTGCCGAAGCTTCAAGTTCATCTTTATAATTATGTGTAATCATAGTAGTTACTTTAATATATTGAGTAAATTCTAAAACAATAACAGCTATAATTGCGGTAACCATCAATATAAGAATAAGAGCAATACCACTTTCTTCTTGATATAATTTTTTTTTAATTGGATTTTTTAATAGCATAGGGAATTAGTTTTTATTTACGTAACTATTCAGGTGTTTAGACTGAAGGTGGAAGGTTATTTAGGACTTCAGCCTTCAGTCTAAACACCTGAATAGTTACTTATTTACTTCATAAAGAGGCAGATCGATCTCTGTTGAGAAATTATATTCTGCGTTATTTATCGGATCAAATAGAATGAAAGATATTTCAACTAATTGCGGTAGCTTGCCTTTTTCATTTGTATCCCATGATTTTTTCCATTCGTTCCCATCATAATATGTAAAATTAAGGTCTTTTATATTTGATGATAATATTTGTTCATATCCTCCTTCATCAATTTTTTCATCAATTGTTCCTGAAGAACGATGAATCAATGTGCCATATTTTGTACTTTCACCAAATTTTATATAATAACCTATTTTCATTAAATCGCTTTCCTTTGCTTCAGATTTTAAAGGATTTAATGTACATACAAAACTTAGTGCATCATTATTATTTTCGCCCTGCATACCATCTTCACCCTTAAAACGTATATCAACATTTATTCTTGAATTAAAAGCCGAACTTATTTCTTTTTGCATACGATTCAGAATGGCTTTAGCTTCCTGATACATTTCAATACGCACTCTATTTTTTTCAATAGATTGCGAGATACTGTTGAAAGTGGAATATATAATAAAGACTACAATACCTATTATGGTACTTGCAATTAAAACTTCTATTAAAGTAAATCCATTATTTGTTTGTTTCATTTTTATCTGGCTTTATACATTATAATTTTGTTAGTTTCACCATCAGGTGCGACAACAGATATTTCAACTTTATGCACTCCGTCAATACCAAAATTACTTACATTCTCAATCCATTTATATCCGGGATAATCTGTAAATTCACCGGTTTTCTGTCCAATTTCAGGGTATCTTGCTATACCTAATTCACTCATTCGTCTTTTTGTTAAAAACAAAAGTTTGGTTAATGTATTTGAACGATTAAGCATATAGAGATTAAAAACATTTAATTCTAAAAATCCGACTAAAACAATAGATATTAAACTGATAGCAATAAGAACTTCAAGTAGTGTAAATCCTTTGCTATTATTTAACATATTCTTATTCCCTTTTTACATATTTATCAAAAATTGTAACTTTTCCTGTAATAGAATTGGTTAATAATGAATAGTAGCTATTTTTTCCGTCACTTAAATGTATTGTAACGCCATCCATAATACCAATTGAAGTAAATTTTATTTCTCCATCCCCGGAATTAATAATTAAATTTTGAGGGCTGGAGATAATATCGTGGAAAAATACACCATCAGGGAGTAAAATTTTGCTTTTTTCCGGTACCCATTCTCCTTCAGAATATTTTAATATTGAATAACTATTTTTGTCATTAAGATCCAGTACTATTTTATAAGATACTTTTTTAAATACCGACTGAGTGAAATAGTAATTTATTTCACCGGCAAATTTACGTGCGAAGGTTCGTAAATTTAAAATCCCCAGTGAATTAATACGCGGAAGAACAAGAGATGAAAGAATCGCTATTATTAAAATTGTCATTAAAAGTTCAATTAGTGTAAGCCCTGTTTCCTTTTTTAATGTTATCTCCATTATTCTGTACTCCAGCTATTAATATCTTTATTGTCACCTTCGCCGCCTTCCTGTCCATCTTTCCCATAGCTTAAAATATCATAATCAGGACTATGTACACCAGGTGAAACGTATATATATGGATTGCCCCATGGATCTTTTGGTATTTCTTTTTTACCCAGATATCCTCCTTCTTTCCAGTTATTCGGGAGTTCTCCTGTAGTTGGTGCTTCAACTAATGCCTGCAGTCCCTGTTCAGTAGCAGGATATACACCATTATCTAATTTATACATCTGAAGTGTTTGTTCAAATATTCCAATTTGCGCACGCGCGGCAGCACGTTTGGCTTTTTCAGGGCTTTCCATAAAACGTGGTAAAACAATCGCTGAAATAATACCAATAATAACCAATACAACAATTAATTCAATTAAAGTCACACCTGATTCATCATTAAGTAATTTTTTTTTCTGCACTTTTTCACCTCCTTCTAAATTTATAAGCATTCAGCCATCAGCTTTCAGCATTCAGCTTTTGTATAAAAGATATAAGCATGCGCTTTATTTCTTTCTTTAAGCTGAGAGCTGATTGCTGACAGCTGAATGCTTACCTAATTCTAAATTGCTCTGCTTAAATCAAAAATTGGCAGTAAAATAGCTAAAATTATAAATCCAACAATAGCACCCATGACTACAATCATAAAAGGTTCTAAAAAAGAAGTTAAGGCATTAACATTCATTTCAACTTCATTATCATATGTATCTGCAATTTTAATAAGCATTTGTTCAAGCTGCCCGCTTTGTTCTCCGACAGCTATCATATGTGTAACCAGCGGCGGAAATAACCCGCTTTGTTTTAATGGCCCTGATATATTATGTCCGGCAGTTATGCTTTTCCGTGATTTTTGAATTGAAACAGAAATAACTTTATTATCCGTAATATTTTCTGCTATTTCCATTGCATTTAAAATTGGAGTACCGCTTTGTATAAGCGTTCCAAGAGTACGGCAAAATCTTGCGATAATAATTTCATGAATCAAATCACCAAAAATAGGGAAATTTAATTTTATACTATCTAATGTAAATCTTCCTTTTTCTGTTTTAAAATATCTCTTTAAAATAATAATTACCGCTCCTATTACCAGAAGTATAGTCCACCAGTATTCTCTTAAAAATTTACTCAGATCTATTAGTATTTGAGTAATAAGAGGCAAAGAGCGCTGTGTTTCAATAAAAATACTGGTTACTTTTGGAACCACATAAGATAAAAGAAAAAATAACACACCTGATCCAATAACAGCCATAAACATGGGATAATACATTACACTTTGAATTTTATTTTTAAGATGTGCTTGTTTTTCAGTAAAATCAGCTAATCTTGATAAAATTATTTCAAGTGTTCCGCTCATTTCTCCAGCATGTACCATATTAATATAAACATTATTAAAAAATTCAGGATGTTCTTTTAATGAATCAGCAAAAGCTACTCCATGAGTAACTCTTTCCCGAACATTTACTATTACCTTTTTTAAATTTTTATCTTCAATCTGTTCTCCAAGTATAGATAAACATTGCACAAGCGGCAATCCTGCACCGATTAAAGTTGATAATTGTCTTGTGATTAGCGAAAGTTCACTGGAACCTCTTATTTTAAAAAATCTTTTAAAAGATATTTCAGGAGAATCAGTTTTGACAGAAGTCTTTATGCGTGTAATATAGATATTACTTTTTCGTAATTTATTTTTTGCATCTTCATTATTATCTGCTTCAATTATTCCTTGAATAGTTTTTCCATTTGTATCAAGCGCTTCATATTCAAAAATAGGCATAGATATTCCTTCTAAAAAGATGAATCAAATAAAAAGTATTTTTCTATTTTTAACAGTTTTTTTTCACCTATTCCTTTGATATCCAATAAATCTTTAATATTATTAAATTTTTTTATTTTTCTCATTTTTATAATTTCTTGAGCTATTTTTTCACCAATATGGGGAACCGCAACTAATTCATCAAAATTTGCCGAATTTATATTTATTTTTTTTAATGCATTTATTCCTTTTTTTCTTTCTTTATAAAGATTTTTTTTCGAAGTATCAAATTTTTTATCAGTACTAATAGGAATTTTAGAATTAATAATTATTGAACTGGAATCAAATTCTTTAAGAGAAAGAAAATCATAAAAGGCAGGAAAACTTTTTTTTAAGAATAGAATAAATATTCCGGAAGATAATATTAATATAAGGAAAACAAATATTCGTTTTTCCTGCTGAGTGAAAAAAGCCAAAATTAAGACCTCTTAACGTCTTCAAGAATTTTTTTAAAAATTTCTTTGACAGGTAATATATCTTTTATTTTATATACATATTCTCCAGAAAAAACAACACCATTTTCAATAATTCCAAGTCTTGAATTATCAAGTGCTTTTAAAATGCAATATTCTCCAGAACAATGTTTAAGACAGTTATCACAATCTATAGGAGGCGGAGCATCACCGTGCATTAGTTTTTCTGAGAATTCATTTCTAATTGCTCTCCCCGGTAAACCAACAGGGCTTTTAATGATAACAATATCTTCTTTCCTTGCATGTATATACATTTCTTTAAATTTTTGAGAAACTTCACATTCTTCGCTGACAACAAATCTTGTTGCCATCTGAACGCCGCTTACACCCAGTTTAAACATTTCTGCCACATCTTTTCCGTCAACAATCCCGCCTGCTGCGATAACAGGAATTTTTATTACCTGAACAATTTCAGGAATCAGTTTTTTTATGGAAATATCTGTCCCTAGATGACCGCCGGCTTCTTTTCCTTCAACTACAATCGCAGAAGCGCCAAGAAATTCAGCTATTTTTGCCAATCTTAATGAAGAAACAATAGGTACAACAGGGATCCCGCTTTCTTTACCCAGATGAAAAAGATCTTTTGAAAAACCAGCACCAGCAATTATAAGGTCAATTTTTTCTTCAATAGCTATCTTGACCATTTTAATAAAATTAGCCAATGCTACCATTATATTTACACCAACAATTCCCTTTGTTAATGATTTAGCTTTTCTTATCTGTTCCCTTAATTCTTCCAAGCCCATTCCTGATGCGCCAATAATTCCTATTCCGCCTTCATTGGCAACAGCAGCTACAAGTGGAGCCGTAGATACTCTGACAGCCATCCCTCCCTGTATTATTGGAATTGGAGCGACTAAATTTCCTATTCTTAATTCTGGTAATTGCATATTTTGGTCTTTCCTTTTATTAGATGAGTTTTGAACAATTTCACTGAGTATATCTCTTATTATCCAGTCATGTCAAGTTTTTTAAAACTATTCCTTCAAGAAGCTCACTCTCACTTACAATTACTTTGTCGAAATCCAAATTTTTCATTATTATAAAACAAATAAGCGAACCGGCTAAAATAACATCACTTCTTTTTAGATGAATACCTTTCATTTCTCTTATCTGTTCAAGTGTGCTGATTTTTAATTTTTCATGCAAATTTTTTATTTTATCATAAGTCAGAATATATTTATGCACTTTGCTGGGATTATATGGGACAAGTTCCATATCCATAGCTGCCAAAGAAGTAACTGTCCCCGCAACTCCAATAAGTGTTTTTCCTTGAACATTTAATTTTTTAAAAACATTATTCAGCGAATGCTCGATTTCATTGTACATATCTAAATAACAATTATTGCTAATTGGATAATCTTTTACAAATCGTTCAGTTATTCTGACGCTGCCAATATTTATACTGAATACTTGTAATTCATTATTTGTTTCTGTAATAAATTCTGTACTTCCACCGCCAATATCAAATACTAAAAGATTAGATATTGGGAAAGCGGATTTTACACCTAAGAAAGTCAGGAATGCCTCTTCATTGCCGCTAACAGTTTTAAATTCCCATCCAAGTTCTTCTTTGAATTGTTCTAAAAAAACATCACGATTTTGAGCGTCTCTTACCGCGCTTGTGGCAATTATATCAACATCAGCTATATTATATGAATTAAGTATCTTTTTGTATTCTATAAGCTGATTTATACATCTTTTTATTGCATCAGAAGCAAGATTTTTAGATTTATCTACACCTGCTCCTATTCTTACGACATCCACTTTTTTTATTATTGGTTTTACTTCTTTTTTATCAGAGGAAATTTCTGCTATTAATAAACGCACAGAATTAGTTCCAATATCAATAGAAGCTTTTAACATAAGGTTTCCTTAATTTAAACGGAGGTATTGATGGAGAGAATTACCAATCCAATTCATTAATAAGTATTTTTGCTAAAATTTCAATTTCAGTTTTACTTTTTAAATATTTTCCTGAAGAAATTTTCCTTTTTATTTTATATATTTTTTCATTGTCAGTTTGTTGTAATATGGTTTTTACCATATTGGTGTATTCTTTTATTTGATTAAATTCAAGATATTTTTCTTTATTCATATTTTTAATATCGGATAAAAAAAGTAAAAACTTTAACAACTAAATTTACAATAAAAGTAATTTTATTTGATTAATTATTTAATAAGTATGATAAATTGCTTAAATATCAATTGGTTATGAAGATTTTGATTTAATAGGTTTGTAAAAAAAATAATCTCATGTTATACTCAGCAAGGTCATAAATTTGCATTTTTGCGCTGGTCTTGGACATCGATAGCTGCGTTGCTCAGGTTCGAAATAGAGCAAGGCTATTTCTCACCTTTGCGCCTTGCTCTCAATGCCCAATCCTCACCGAAAAAATGCGAATTTATGACCTTGCTAAGTATAGAATATTTAATCTTATACAAAGGAATAGAAATGCTAAAAAAGGAAAACTATATATCTGGAATGCCTGCTAATAGAATAGTAATAAAAATAGGTACGTCATTATTAATTACATCTGATTTCAAACCTGATTTTGAATATTTTAGTAAACTTGCTCAAAGTATTGACATAATAAGAAAAGAAGGTATTGAAGTATTGCTGGTAACATCAGGAGCTATTGGTGTCGGTATGAGCAAGCTTAATTTGAAAATCAGGCCTAATACAATACCTGATAAGCAAGCAGTAGCAGCAGTAGGGCAGGGGCATTTGATGCATATTTATGAAAATGTTTTTAAAAATTACAATATACATGTAGCTCAAATTCTGCTTACTCGAGAAGATATGGAAGAAAGGAAAAGATATCTTAATTCAAGAAATACTTTGTTCGCATTGCTTAAATATGGAGTATTGCCGATTATCAATGAAAATGATACAGTAGCTTTTGATGAAATAAAATTGGGAGAAAATGATAATTTATCTGCTTTAATAACTAATTTAGTAGAAGCTGATTTTTTAATAATTCTTTCTGATATAGAAGGATTATGCACATCTGATCCAAGACATAATAAAGACGCTAAAATAATACCTGTTGTAAAAAAGATTACTCCTGAAATTGAAAATTTAGCAGGATGTTCGGGAACGCAAACCGGAACAGGTGGAATGTATACAAAAATTTTGGCAGGTAAAAAAGTAACAAATGCAGGAAAAGCAATGATCATTGCTAATGGGAAAAAAGATAATATCTTGACTGATATCATAATGAACTGTAAATTAAACGGAACGCTCTTTCTTCCAACGATTGATAAAATGGACAGCAGAAAAAAATGGATTGCTTTTACGCTTTCACCACAAGGTAAAATAATAATTGATAATGGTGCATCTGATGCAATTTTTTCAAAAGGGAAAAGCCTGCTTCCTTCAGGAATAAAAAAAATAGAAGGGGAATTTCAAATTGGAGATGCAGTTACAATTGTAAATATTGAAGGTAAAGAAATAGCAAAAGGACTTGTTAATTATAATAACGAAGAAATTGATGTTATAAAAGGTGCAAAAACTAAAGATATAGAAAATTTATTAGGATATAAATATTTTGATGAAGTGGTTCATAGAGATAATATGGTGGTGTTATGAATACTTAAGTTGACTGAGTTTTTCTTGAGTAAATAAAATAGGAGCAAATATATGAATTATAAGGAAAATCTTATTACTCTTGCAAAAAATGCTGTAGAAAGCAGCCGCATTTTAGCAAATCTATCTACAGATATCAAAAATAAAGCTTTGATAGAAATGGCTTCAGGACTGGAAAAAGAAGCTTCTAAAATAATTACAGAAAATAATAAAGATATTGAATTAGCAAACCAAAAAGGATTGGCTAAAGCATTAATTGACAGATTGATTTTAAATTCAGCCAGAATAAAAGCTATGGCAGATGGATTGCATGAAATTGCTCTTTTGCCTGACCCTGTTGGTGAAGTATTGTATATGAAGAAAAGACCGAATAATTTATTAATTGGCAAAATGAGAGTTCCTTTAGGTGTAATTGGAATTATTTATGAATCAAGACCTAATGTAACCAGCGATGCTGCAGGTTTATGCCTTAAAAGCGGTAATGCTGTAATATTAAGGGGCGGGTCAGAAGCAATTAATTCCTGTTTGGCTATTGTAAAGGTATTGCAGGAAAGTTTAATAAAAACTGGCATCCCAGCATCATGTATTCAAATGATTGATATTACTGACAGGGAAGCAGTTAAAGAACTTCTGAAACTGGATAAATATATTGATGTTATTATCCCGCGCGGAGGAGAAAGTCTTATTCGTATGGTAGTTGAAAATTCTACTATTCCGGTTATTAAACATGATAAAGGTGTATGTCATGTGTATGTAGAACATGATGCAGACATAGATATGGCAGTTAAAATCGCCTATAATGCAAAAGTGCAAAGACCCGGTGTTTGCAATGCAATGGAAACTTTGCTGGTACATGAGAAAATTGCCGAAAAATTTTTACCTTTAATCAGCGAACAATATAAAAGCGCTAAGGTTGAAATACGCGGTTGCTCCAAAACGCGTAAAATTTTGAATAATATTAAAGAAGCAACAAAAGATGATTGGTATACAGAATATCTTGATTTGATTATTTCCATTAAAGTTGTCAGTGGTATAGAGGAAGCTATAAAGCATATAAATAAATATGGGTCAAAGCATTCGGATGCAATAATAACACAAAGTTATAATTTAGGAAGAAAATTTTTGCAGGAAGTAGACTCGGCTGCAGTATATGTAAATGCATCTACACGATTTACTGATGGCAACCAATTTGGATTAGGTGCTGAAATAGGTATCAGTACTCAAAAATTACATTCACGCGGACCAATGGGGCTTGAAGATTTAACCTGTACAAAATTTATTATTTTTGGTGATGGACAGATACGAGAATAAGAAGATTGAAGTCACCTGTCTCCAGTTGCCAGTCACCAGTTAAAACCTTTTGTTCTTACTGGTGACTGGTGACATGGAAACTGGTGGCCTTATATTATCATAGGGGAATAAAATGAACAAAACAAATAAGCATGAAAATACAGGAGAGGTATTAGATAAATTAATCAGCAAATTGACTACATGGGCTGAAAAAGGGAAAGAAGAAGGTTCTCATGCAATTAAAATCGCAAAAATAAAAATGAATATTTCATCTCTTAATATTCGTATTGAAGAAAAATTTTTGGAAGCAGGGAAAAAATGTTATGAATTGTATTTAAATAAAAATGAACATGATATTTTTAATGAAGATTTAAAAAACATTTTTTCAGATATAAAAATTTTTGAACAAAAAATAGCAAGGCATGAAAAATTAATTATAAAATTAAAAGATAAAAAAAACAAAATTCTGGATGAAGAATTTTAAATTACTCAAGTTGACTGACTTTTTTAGTTTTAAGATTAAGAATTAGTAATGATTTATGCATTTAAATCAAAAATCAAATATTAAATATCAAAATTATAGTGTCCTGCGGACAAATTATTTAATAAAAAACTAGAAAATGTCACGAAGTGACACCTAAATTTTGATTTTTGATATTTAAATTTTAATTTTACACCCTAAAAAGTCAGTCAACTTGAGTAAATTAGATTCTTCGCTTCGCTCAGAATGACACTTTTTCATGGATGTCATTCTGAGTTGTAGAGACGCAAAATTTTGCGTCTCTACTTTCAATTTCCTATACATGTACATATGAAGCAATACAAGGTCAAAATTATTATGCGAAATTATATCTTTATTTTTTTTTATTTCATTTTTCTATCTGGATGTGCCATGAATTTGCACAATTTATCTGTTTTAGATAATTCATATATTACTAAAAATACAGAATGGAGCGGTGAAATATTTATCAAAGGTGTGGTTGTAATTAAAAAAGATGTTGAATTAAAAATACATCAGGGGACTATAATTAAATTTGTAAAAATTGATTTGAACAATGATAATGTGGGTGATAGCGAGCTTATAATTGAAGGAAGATTGATCGCACAGGGGACAAAAGATAAGCCGATAATCTTTACATCTGCAGAAAAAACCCCTGCTATAAAAGATTGGACATATGTTTATATAGAGCGCAATCAAAATTTTATTGTTGAAAATTGCTGCTTCTCATATGCTTTTACAGGACTGCAAATTCATTATTCTAATGGAATAATTAAGAATAATTTATTTGAAAATAATTTTGAAGGGTTGCGTTATTCTACAGTTAATATTTCAATACAAAATAATACATTTAAAAATAATAATTATGGTATTAGATTTGAATCAAGATATTCAGATGCTGAAATTTTAAATAATGAAATAACAGATAATGACTATGGAATATTCGCAGTTATGCGTTCGCTGGAAAAAGAGAATAAAATTACAAATAATAATATATATGAAAATAGAAAATATAATTTTTTAATGGGGATAGAACAACCTGAAGATCTCAATGTTTCATCTAATTGGTGGGGAACTATTGATGAACATAAGATTGGTGAATTAATATATGATAAAAATGATGATATGGTTTTAGGCAGAATCAAATATGCGCCATTCCTTAAATCAAAAGTTGAAAATGCCGGAAGATAAAACAAACATGAGAAAAAAAAATTATATAATATTTTTTTTTATTTTTTTTTATATATTAATAAATATCTATGGAAAAGATTTAAAAAATCCTAAAAGTTTAAGATCTATTGAACGCAGTTTAAAAGAAGAAGAAAAATATCATTTTTTGGATTCTGAAGCAGAAAAATTTTTATTAAATGATAATAAAGAAAAAGCAATAAAAATTTTTAGTTTTTTATTGCGTACAGGTCATTTGAACAAAGAAAAACAAAATACTATTAATGCGGTAATTGCAGATTATTTTTATAAGGAAGGATTATATGGGATTGCAATAGGTTTTTTTGAAGATCATTATAAACAAGGAAATTATTTCCCTGAAAATTTTTTTCTCGATATGGGTAAGACATACGAAAATTTAGGTAAAGTTAATAAAGCCAGAAAGCTTTATGAAAATACTTTATCTGTTAGTGATTTACCAGAAAATATATTAACCAGTGAATTACAGGCTTTAGATAAAGTTAAATATATACTTGAAACTGAAAAAAGAGGGATATTAATAATTGATATTATTCATCCAACACGTCCTTATACATTGGGAGAGCCAATGTTATTAGATGTTATAATACGCAATACAGGTGTTAAATCAACTAAAATCGATCCAATAATTAATGATGATGTTGCCCGCAGTATTGCTGTTGTTTTGGTCAGAGATTGGAGTAAAATTATAACTTATAATCAAAAAAATGTTTCTAATCCAGCTTATACTCATCCGGGATTAGAATCAATTGATTATCGAAAAACAATTCCCGCAATAAATTCTAAAGATATTATAGAATTAAGACCAGGGGATGAATATAAATTCACTATTGATTTATGGAAATATCTGGAAAAATATAGTTATGAAATAGATAAACAGGAAGAACCTGTTCTTGAAGAATTTAGAGAATATTTTGTATGTGTTTTATATAAAAGTTTTTTACTGTCAAAAGATAATATTTTAGAATTATATTCTGAACCGGTGTATTCAAATGCTTTATTAATTTCATTTGTTAAAAGGGAAAAGTGAGAATGGATGAACTGGAAAGTATAGCTGTTTCTGCTGCTATGCAAGCAGGAAAATTGCAAAGAGATAATTATAAAAAATGCTGCAAAAAGATACAGCATAAAGGTGAAATAAATATAGTGACAGAAATTGATCTGGAATGTGAACGAATAATTAAAGATAATATTTTACAACGTTTTCCTGATCATGCTATTCTTGCTGAAGAAAGCAAAGAAACAATAACTGAATCAAAATATAGATGGATTATAGACCCGCTTGACGGAACAACAAATTTTGCTCATGGTTATCCATTTTTTTGTGTATCAATTGCAGTAGAGAAAGAAGGAGAAATAATTTTAGGTGTTATTTTTGATCCGGTAAAAAAAGAACTTTTTACTGCTAAAAAAGGAATGGGTGCTTTTTTAAATGGTGAAAAAATTGAAATATCAGGAATAAAGAAAGTAACTGATAGTCTGCTTGTAACAGGCTTCCCGTATGATATAAGGGAGGATGCCAATAATAATCTTCAATATTTTTCAGAGATGATTATGAATGCTCAAGGTGTAAGAAGAGATGGCTCAGCCGCTTTGAATTTAGCATATACTGCATGTGGAAGATTTGATGGATATTGGGAATTAAAACTTTTCCCATGGGATACAGCAGCAGGAATACTATTGCTAGAAGAATCTGGCGGTAAAATTACAGATTTCAAAGGAAATAAAATAACTTTGTGGTCAAAAGAATTGCTTGCAAGCAATGGTAAAATTCATAATGAAATGATAAAAATATTGGAAAAAGCAAAAAAAAACCTAACTTGACATGTATATATTTATATGATAATTTTATATTATAAAATTCAAATTGGAGGATATTTAAATGCTTAAATTTAGAAAATACTACATCTTTTTTTTAGTAATAATCCCTTTTTTATATTCCTGCGGCACAGTTTCAAATGTTTCAAATAAAATCACAACAACAATAAAAGCAAAATATTATATAAGATCTATTAGTAATGAATTTGATGCATATTCAATACGTGAATTAACCAGAAATGTACTTATAATGGATGATTTGTTTCCTGATGAATTTATTGAGCTGAATTTAAGACAATTTATAACTGAAAAAAAGCAAGAGATATATTCCTTGATTTTAGTATATAGAGGAGAAAAAGGATTGCAGGTTGAAGCCAAAGAACCAATGATTTTACTTGTTGATGACGAAAGATTTACACCGGAAAAAGTTTTTCAAGATCAAAATTTTACCAAACAAAGAGAATTTAGAGATCGTCTTATTGAAGAGGAAACATTTAGTACCAATGTTGAGATAATCAAGAAAATTGCTTATGCAAAAAATGTTAAGATTAAATTAAACGGGAAAAAGCAAAGTATTGTTTGTAAATTTTCACCTACAAATATTGAAGGCTTTCGTGAATTCTATGAAAAACATATTGTAACTATTAAAAAATAATTGTAAAATTAGTTTTTCGACGGCTTCGTTAAGTTGCCTTTGAAGCAAAAATACAGCACTCCGGGTGTTGCGGATATAGGATTGGATTCATGAAAAATATTGCATTACAGATTTCACCCGAAGCAAAAGCTGCCTACTTTGCTAATTATCTAAAAGTAGCTCAGCGAGAGTTAATGCAAGTTTTTGGGGAGATTTCAGTGACATACTCTAACGTGGGTCCACTGGAGTTTTTTGAGCTGGAGGATAACGGCTTGAACCTGAACAAGCTGCTGCAACTATCATTCGCTCAGGGTCTTTATGCCATCGAGGATAAGTTATTATTACGTCCTTTAGAGTTGCGTGCTGATTATCACCTGCATGAGGACTTTGTGTTTGGAAGTAAATTCAAAGGAAAAACTAATGAGCGTTTAACTCAGATGTTAATTAATGTCGGGTTAGCAGCGATTGGTGCGGAAACTGGTGTGGGACTAAAGCTATTGGATCCTATGTGTGGGCGTGCTACAACCTTGTTATGGGCCATGCGATACGGAATAAATGCAAGAGGTATAGAGCAGGATGCCATCGCCATTATGGATATCCATCGAAACCTTAAGAAATGGACCAAGTTACACCGGCAAAAACACAAATTGTCTGAAGGTTTTGTAGGCGCTCCCAATAAAAAGAGTTTGGGTAAGTTTCTCGATTTCAGTGCAGAAGAAAGCACCATGAGAGTTGTCGTCGGCGATGCACGTAATGCAGATCAAATTTTTAAAAAAGAAAAATTCGATTTATTGGTGAGTGATTTACCCTATGGCGTGCAGCATTTTACGACGGAAAAGACTTATAATCCATTGATGATTATTGGACAGTGTGTCGCGTCGTGGCAAAAATGCCTGCAAAAAAACGGGGCGATTGTTTTAGCCTATAACGGCAATAATCCAAAACGTGATGCATTAATCGAAGTCTTCGAGCAAGGCGGCTTTGAGGCCCAACCCTTTTCTGCAGAACATCGCTTGAGTGAATCAATCGTTCGCGATGTGGTCATCTTTAAGTTGAGAAATTAGTCTATATAATCAATGCACGGGACTGCGAGTACGCAACCCGGGAAAAAAATAGGTTGGTTAAAATGTTTAATTCAATTATAGTTAATAATCATTGATAATGGAATGAATGTCATTCAACATTTAATACCCTAATAAGATTTGTATTAGCTTTTTTTTTCACCGGTATCCCTGCAGTCAGGATAATTAAATCTCCCTTTTTTATAACTTTTGTAGATAAAGCTTTTTGTAAAGCTTGTTTGAACATTTCATCTGTGGATTTAACTTCATCAATAACAAAACAAATTACTCCGCAGTAAAGATTAACTCTTCTTGATACGTTTTTATTTGTAGTAAATACAAAAATGGGAGCCTTAGGACGATATTTTGAAATCATTCTAGCTGTATATCCAGAACATGTAAAAGGAAGAATAGCTTTTGCCGACAGGTCATAACTCAATTGACATGTTGCATGTGCAACTGCATCAGCAATGCTCTGATTGGTTTTTGTTCTGTGTGAGGAAGAATTTTCTGTATAATTAATAATTTGTTCAGTTTTTTCTGCAATACGAGCCATTATTTCAACAGTTTCTACCGGATATTTCCCGACAGATGTCTCAGCAGAAAGCATTATTGCATCTGTACCATCCAGAATAGCATTCGAAATATCAGTTACTTCAGCTCTTGTTGGCATTGGATTTTCAATCATAGATTCTAGCATCTGGGTAGCAGTAATAACAGGGATACCTTTTTCATTAGCTTTTTTAATAATCATTTTTTGATATATTGCTATATTTTCAATAGGAACTTCAACTCCAAGATCTCCGCGCGCTACCATAATCCCATCGCTGACATCAACAATTTTATCAATATTTTTAATTGCCTCATGTTTTTCAATTTTTGCTATTATTGGAATATCTATATTGTATTTTTTTAATAATTTTTTTAATTGAATGATATCTTCTGGATTTCTTACAAAAGAAAGTGCAATATAATCGACTTTTTGTGATATTCCAAATTTAACATCATTAATATCTTTTTGAGTAAGAGCAGGAACACGAAGAGATTTTGAAATAAAATTAACACCTTTTTTTGATTTTAATTTTCCTCCTTTTATTATTTCACATACAATTTCATTGGATTGAATCTTAATAACTTTTAATTCTATATGTCCATCATCAAGCAATATTTTATCTTTTTTCTTAGTATCAGCCATGAGATAAGGATAATTTATAAATAAAAATTTGGAATTGCTTATAATTGGAGTGGAGTTCAAACTTATTTTTTCACCCTGAATTAAAAGTGCTTCTCCATTTTCCACTTCACCGACTCGAATTTTAGGACCGCATAAATCCTGTAAAATAGTTATGTTTTTATCGATTTTGCGAGATAAAACCCTAATTAATTTTATCTCCTGAATTTTTTCTTCAATTGTACCATGAGAAAAATTTATTCTGGCTACATCCATACCCTTCTGCATTAGTTGTAATAAAATATTTGAGCTGCTGCTTGCAGGCCCAATTGTGCATACGATTTTTGTTTTTAGCATTTTCAATCCTTTTTATAAATTAAGCCTGATAAATCAGGCAACTACAATGCAATATGTCTGTAGTTGCCCAATTCATTGGGCATATTCAATTTCCTAGACTTTAAATTATTTAATATCCAAAATTTGCTGATAAACAGCATCCATTTTATTCTCTGCAATATCTTTTATATTATCAACAAATATAGTAATTTTACCTTTCATGCTTTCATCAAGTATAATATCAGGTGTTATATAAATATTATTTTTTATTTTATTATCTACAAATTTTCCTTCATTAATAACAAAATAATTAAATCCTGAACTGCTCATAAGAATAATAAGTGGTTTTTGATTTTTTATTTCTTTATTAAAATTTATAGAAAATGTAAAAGGTTTATTATATTCTATATCTTTAGGTAAATCAAAACTTGTGATTACTGGTTTTATGCGGTCTAAAGTAATTTCAACTGTTTGTATTTTGCTGACATTTCCTTTGTCATCTTCAAATTTAAAAAAAACTTTTTTTAAACCATCTTCAGGTGATAAAATAAATTCTTTTTCAGGTTTATATTCCTCCCAGTTGATATCTTTAAATCTGATATCTTCGGAAACAATCATTTTTTTAATTCCTGGTGAACTTATATAAAAATTCACTTTTGGATTATTAACAGTTTGTCCCTGTTTAATTTCTATTGGTATAATGAAATAGGAATCAAAATTAAAACTTTTATTCATTACCAGTTCCATTTCATTTTTTGCTAAATCTATGGCTTTAGAAACCACAACAGTAATTGCACCTCCCATATCTTCATCCAGAATTATCGGTGGAGTTATGTATGTATCATTCATATTACGTAATGATGTAAAAGCCCCATTTCCATAAATAATCGGATTTTTAGCTCCGGTACTAATCAGGTTCACCTCAGGTATAAATGTGGTATCTAAAGATTCATTAAATTGAATTTTTATTTGGAAACTTTTATTAACTCTTATAGGAACTGGATATTTATAATCTATTATTTTTGGCTGAAGCGTATCCAGAAAAAGAGTAATTTTTTGCAATGAAGAAGCATAACCTGCTTTATCTCGAAATTTTAAATATATATTTTTTTCTCCATCACTAGAAGAAAGTTTGAAATTTTTTTCTTTTTTCAATTGTTCCCATTCAGCATCTTTTAAATCCTTGTTTTCACTAAAAATAACTTCTATTTCAGGATAGTCTTTTTGTTCCTCAAATAATAAAGCAATATCACTATTTTGAGTATAATTTCCATTTTTTATTTTAACCAATGGTGATGGAGGAATAATATCATAATAAAATAAATTATTCATATAAGTAGAACTAATTTTATTCCCGGCAAGATCCGTTGCGTTTTCTATTAAAACAGAAATATATCCTTCAAGATTTTCAGGTATAATAGCAGATTGAATAGCATATGTATCATTATTTAAATTAGTTGAAATCAGCTCACCTTCAGGAAGTATAAACTCATTATTATTTGAACTTTTTAAAGTTATTTTTATTTTTTTCAAAGGGTCTAACTGCTCATTAAAAAATAATTTTAAGTTAAAATAATCATCAATTTTTGGGACATTAAAAGATTCTTCAATAATTCTGGGTGAAATTCTATCGAGAATGACTTTAATCTGGCTTTTCGGCAGTATTTTACCAGTGTTACAGAATAAACTAACATAAATTGTATTTTCACCTTCTTTTGAGAGCTGTACCTGTTTTTCCGATGAAAATTGTTCCCACGATTTATTTTTAAATTCCGGATTTTCATCAATCATCATATTGAAGATATCATTTGCTTTTATCATCAAAGTAACTGTTGGAGATGAAACATAATTACCCTCTTTGATTTTCAATGTTGGATCTAATAAAAAGCTTCCGGCATGTATTTTATCAATTGTATTTCCAGTAAGATCTTGAATATTTTCAATATAAATATCGATCTGCCCGCTAATTATTTCATCTAAAACAATATCAGAGGAGATATAAGTATCATTTTCCATATTAATTGATGAAAATCTACCAGATTGAACATTGATTTCTTTATTAAGATTTTGAGAAATAAGAGTTACCATAGGTAATAAATAAGGATTAAGAGCCTCATCAAAAACAAATGAGATTTGAAAATTTGAAGTTATATTTGCTGGATTTTGATATTCACATATTAAAAGTTTTGGTTTTGTTTTATCTATTTCTATATCTGTATTTTTTGAAATAAATGGGGTTTCAATTATTGGAGTAAAATATATTTTACCTAATTTTTTTTCATCATTGCGGTCATAAATAAATTTTTCGATTATTTCAAAATTTTTTATCCCCCACCAATTTTTTGAAGCATCCAGATTTCTATTAAATTTTGATAATTTAATAGAATATTCCTTATTATTAAAAATATTGTTTCTTTTTATTAAAAATGGATTTTTAAAATTTTCACAAAATATACCTATTGAATTTTCATTAATGCTGTTTTGATTTAACATCGGAGACGCGCCATTTATATAAATACCAAATTTTGAGTTTTGAGATATATTATTATCTGAAATCGGCGGTGAAGATAAATCTGTACATTTAATTCCTGCATAACTATTTTTCATTATCGAATTAATTATGATTTTAGGTGAAGACATATTTTCGCATAAAATACCAATTTCATTGCTGAAAATTAAATTATTAATAATTTCAGGTATAGAAATATTTCTTGTAATTATTCCTATCCCATTATTTTGAAATTCATTTAAAATAATATATGGATTAGAATGATTTTCACATATAATTCCCGCATTTTTATTATAATTAATTTTGCAGTTATCGACAATAGCATTAGAATTAATAAAGTTTAAACCGGAATTAGCATATTCAATATTTGTATATTTTAATGAATTCCCGCTGGAGTTTATGAATTCAATACCTTCCCAGTCGTAAGATTCAGGAAGTAAAGCATTTGAAGTAAAGATTATTCTGTTATTTTCATTTCCATTAGTAATTAATTTGCCTTTTACAATAATTTTAATTTTTTCTTTTTGTGAAGCATCTATCCAGAATCTTGCCCCAGACTCAATTATTAGGGTTGCGTTGTGTCCAATATTCAATGGTTCACGTATAAGAAAAGGGCCCATATCCTTTGTTAAAACTAAAGTACTATCAATATTTCCCTTTAATACTCTTTTAAATTCAATCGGAACATATTCAATATTTAAACTGAATTTTTGAGATTCAATATTAAATTTGTTTTTGAATTTTATATAAATAGTTTTCACTTCTCCATTTTCACTTAAAATGAAATTTTTTGTCTCTTCATATAGCTCCCATTTAGAATTTTCAAAATCGGGATTTTCGCTTAAAATCACTGCTTGTGCATTGTCTACAAAAAATTTCAAATGAATATTTCTTGAGCGTGAATTTTTTCCTTCCATTATAGCGGCAGGTTGGTCATTCATTATATAAAATATAGAAGGATTAATAATAATGGATTTGGAATCATCTTTCTCAATAATATTCGTATTAACACCTTGCGCATTCTCAACCGTAATAATATTTATACCTTCCATTTCTTTAGTTATTTTAATTGTGTTAGTTATAAAAGTGTCATTTAATTGATAAGTCGATAAAAAATTAGAGAGATAATATGTTATTGTAAATGGGTCATTATCTTCTACGGCAATCATTTTATCTTCAAGATCTCTCCATCTTGAAAATTCAATTTTTCCATTAAAGATTCCATTAAATTCTTTATTTTCCTTTAAAATAAATCTCTGTCCTTCAGGCTCAAGACGTGAAAATACCATAACACTTATCTCATCATTTCCTGGTCCTGTAATTTTATCATGAGTATTATCTCTTATCGCAATCTCAGGCAAATTATCATAACCAAAATAGCTTTCGGAATTTAATAAAACATCACCCTGTTCCATATTACTAAAAGTATAGGTATTGAATGGCGGTATATTTTCATCTTTGTTATAAAATATTGATTGAATAGAAAGACTATTTTCAAGAACTATTATTTTTTTATCCTTAGTAATAAAACATATAAAGGGCAGAATATTTGGATTCATTGATTGATTAAAAATAATTTTTATTTGAAAATCATCCATAAGCCCAACTGGATTTGGATATTCATATTTAATAATTTTTGGTTTACGTGTATCAACATAACATATAATTTCATTTGAAGTTCCGCTTTTCCCATTTAAATCGGTTGCAAGAACACGCAAAATATTTTTTCCTTCTTTAATAATTATTTTTTCTTTAAATAAACCATCTTTCATTGATATTACATTTTTCTTCCCGTTTATAAGAACTAAACCTTTTGAAATACTGGGATTGTCTATTTCTCCTGAAATTTGCACTTCATAATTATTTAGAATAGAATTATCTTTTGGAGTTAAAAGTTTTATTTTAGGTCCGCCTTCTGAAATAGTAATTGGTTTATTTTTTTCTTCAAGTTTATCTATAGAATTATCTTCCTCTTTTTTTTGTATAGTTTTATTTTTTAAATCCAGTTCATCAGTATGACAGGATTCACATAATTGATCTTTATTATTTATAATCCGCAAAAAACTATTCATGCTATTCCCTTCAATAATTTCTCTTTTTTGATTATCCATTGGGGCCCATTGATGTACATTATGGCATGTAGAACAGCTAACATAATCCCAGAAACCCATATTGCCTTCTAAATCATAAAGAGGTAAATTATCAGGAGGCGGAATAAGATTTTTTTTTGTAAGGGAAAACAGAATTATAGGATGATGATTATTCTGATCTTTAGAGGCTGCCACATTTCCCTGTGAATGACAATTTTTGCAAACTTTTGAAATAATGTCAATAACTTCATTGTTATTTATAGCAGAAGCAGATAATAAATAACGTTTATTAGTGTTATGTACGGTGTGACAGGGAGAACATTGTCCAAACTGCGATATATTCTGTCCTGATAAATTTTTATATTGTGGGAAATTTATTTTAAGGTCGTGTTTAGTTTTCAGAATTGTCTCCTGTTCTTTATGACAATTAAGACAAAGTTCTGAATTTTCATTCGTAATATTTAAAAATTTATTAGATTTAACTTTTTTAAGTACATCTAAATCTAATTTATTCAATAATTTTGGATTGAAAACTTTATCTCCTTTTATTAAATTCGCTGCACCTTTAGTAATTAAGTTGGCAAAAATTTCAGATTCTTTGGCAAAGGGATTAATATTTAAAACTTTGATTCTAGCAATTATTAAATCATTTCTTATTATACTTAAAATATCGTCTTTTTTTACTTCTATTTTATTATTTATCTGATCAACATAAACCTTATCTCCAGTAGAATATATAACTTCCCCAATTATTATTTTTTGTATATAAGTTTCGTTTAAGAATTTTTTTTCTTCTTTATCAGATTCTGATTCAAATTTTGATTTTATTCGTCTATGAATATTATGGCATGTAATGCATTTGATCGTTCCTTTATCAGATATTTTTCCATCTTGATCAAATAAAGGTAAATTTGAAGTCATTCTCCACGAAGGAATAGATACATTTATTGGATGAGAGTTGTCATCTTTAATTTTTTCATCCTGATGACAACTTAAACATTTTTTTGTTATAATGTCCTCTCCGGAACCATATTTTCGTGCAAATTTTTCTTTATCATATCCGTTATGCATAAGATGGCATGAAGAGCAAGTGCCATTATCAATAGGATTATCTCCTTTTATGTTTTCTTCATTATAAATACTTTCAGCTAAATCGTGAGGTGTCCTTACAATCAATCCTTCTACCTTATGACAATTTGTGCATAATTCTGAATTCAATTTATTATTTATACGTAAAAATCTATAAATAGTATTATCCTTTTTTAAATTATTTTTTTTATCATCCTGTATTACAGTTGATTCATCTTGCAATGAATTATGAACTTCATGACATGTGGAACATGTTATTTTGCCATCAAAAACTATTTTCCCGTCTTCATTAAATAGAGGTAAAGTTGTGGTTAAACCTTTTTGAATAATATTAATATTATAAGGATGAGAAAAATCATTTAGAATTCTATTTTTAGCGCAGCCTTTTTCATTATGACATCCAAAACAGAACATTGAAATTATATTTGTAGAAAAAGGTAATTTTTTTGCCCATAAATTTGTTTCTATCCCATTATGAATTAAATGACATGCTGAACATTGCCCCATTTTTTTTGTTGTTTGTCCTATTAAATTTTTTTCATCAGGAGCTGAAATATTTAAATCATGTTTTGAACCAATAATATTTTTTTTATCATCATGGCAATTAAGACAAAAAAGTGAAACAGGAGCATTAGAAATACGCAGCAAGTAGGTAGTTGATGGATCATTTTTTTCTTTAAGTGAGTTGGGATCTCTATAATGATGCGTATGGCATGTCAAACAATCAATTTTATTATTAAATATGGGAAAGGTTGTTTTAAGTTCGGTTCCCTCAATTGATAATATATGCTGAGCATATTTTTTTTGAGAATGACAGGTATTGCAAGCAATAGTTGTATCGTATTTTATTGCAAATGTTTTGACTATTATTATTTGATATAATATAAATATTAGCAAGCAGTTTATAATTTTTTTCATAAATTTATTCTCTTTTAATATATTAAATAGTACCATATTATTTAATATTAATGAATTGTAAAATTTAAAATAATATGATAATAATTATATCTATGTTTATTAAAAATATTAAGAAAATATGTTTATCGACTCTATTTGTATCTATATTTGCATTAAAAAATATAAATGCAGATAGCGGTTTTTTTAGTACAGGGGGAAAAATAGTTCAAATACCTTCTGAAAAAGTAATTATATTAAATGTAAATTCTAAACAGGAAATGATAATTCAAACTGATATTTATGGTTCTTATAATGATTTTATATGGGTCATACCTGTTCCATCTTTACCTCAAGTAAGAATTTTAAAAGATGATATCTTCAAGGATATAGAAAAATCCTTTTCTATGGATATTAATGCTGATCCTTCTGATTTATCCGAAGAAGATGAAAAAAATAATAACTTAAAAAAAGCTACTATTATAGATATTAAAATCTTTTCGTCTTTTGATAAAGAAAGTGATTCCTTTTATTTATGGCTTACTCGAAAAGGTTTCATTCCAAACAAAATTCTAGAAAAAGCTTTGATTGATTTTAAACAAAAAAATTTTTATTTTATCGTTATTAAATTATATACAATGGATGAAATAGAAAAAGATAGATCTTTTGAATGGAAAATTCCTCCAATTCACATTACTTTTCAGTCAAAAAATCCATTTTTTCCGATGAAACTGCATTCACAAAATTCAACAAATACTAAATTGAATTTATACATGATTGATACTGCATTAATAGATGATGGAACTATTTTTGTGCCAAATTTTAATAAAGCAAAAACACCAAACAAAGAATTGAATTTTAAAGAATTTCAGTATATTTATGATATTTTTCCACTAACAGTGAAAAATAAGTATTTTATAAATAAATTGGAAGATATAATTTATTCGGGCAAAAACTATGAAGATGTAATAATCAAATCTGTTTTTTTAAATAGAAATAAATATATAAATATTCTGGAAGATAAAGATTTCACAACAACACAAAGAGTGCAGGCAATTAAAACTTTAGCCGGTGATAATAATTCAGATAGTTTGAAAATTTTTTATAAATTACTGAAAGATGATAATGATGTGTTAGCTATTCATTCAGCTATTGCTATATGGAAAACAAATTCTGATCCGCTGATTCCAAAAATTTTAATTGAAAAATTTAAAAAAATTTGTCAGCCATATTATTTCGATTGCTATATACCTGAAAGCGATAAAAGTTTTATCGAAATTTTCGGAGAACTTGGATTAACGGATGCAATTCCTATTTTAGTAAAAATAATAAATAAAGCAAGGGAAAATATTCTTATCAATCAGTCAGGTAAAGGTTTGCCTGTTTATATTCTACGGGTACTTGAAGCGATGGAAAAAATTGGGACTAATAAAGATGCTATCCCCGGTTTATTGTATGTAACTGAACAAGATCCATATTTTTGTTATCATTCTATCGTATTAGCAACCAAATTATTAGGTTCTGTTGGAGATGACAATATTTTATCCGAACTTAATCGAATATCTAATCTTGACTGGGGAGGAAGTTCAACTGAAGAAGCCTGGAAATTTTATTTAATAAGAGATGCAGCTCAGGAAGCAATTTTAAAAATAAAATTAAAAAAAATATCTGATATGGAAAAAAAAATTTTGTTTTTGCGGGAGTTAATGAATAATTTTAATAATGTTGAAGAAAGTTATCAATCATCAGTTGAATTATTGCGTTTAGGAGAAAGAGGTAAATCAGAAGAAGTATTTTTTAATTTTTTAAAAATGGAAGATCATATTTATGGTGCTTCACAAACAGCAAATGAATTATTATTGTATAATGCAGTTCCTCCTTTAATTGAATCATTGATATTGAGAAAAGGCAATGTCCCTCATACTGTTTATCAAGCGTTGGAAAAATTGGATAAAGATGGAATATCCGCCCCGACATTAATCAAAGTGATAGAAACAAATCCAAATGATATTCCTATAACATATTCAATTAATACTTTGAAAAATATCGGAACAAAAGAAACAATAGATTTATTGAAAGCATCAAAATTGATCGGTAATGAAATAAAAAAAGAAGTAATTTTTCATATAGAACAGCGGATAAATAATTAATACTTTACTCAGATAAAATTATGGTATAATATTATAATGTAAATTTAGGTACAGAAATTTAAAACGCTCGATAAATCGAGCAACTACATTGAAATTTTTGTAGTTGCCTGATTTATCAGGCTTAATTTATAAATAGGAGGAAGCTATGTCAGGTCATTCTAAATGGAGTACAATAAAACATAAAAAGTCTAAACTCGATGCTCAAAGAGGTAAAATTTTTTCAAAAGTAATAAGAGAAATTGTTATAGCAGCTAGAAGTGGGGGAGGGGATGCTGAAAGCAATATAGCTTTAAGAAATGCTCTCCAAAATGCGAAAGACAATAATTTGCCTTCTGATACAGTTAAAAGAGCAATCCAAAGAGGAACAGGAGAAATTGAAGGCGTGAATTATGAGGAAGTAATTTACGAAGGTTATGGACCGCAGGGTGTTGCTTTATTAGTTCAGGTGCTCACTGATAATAAAAATCGTACTGCTTCAGAAGTACGTCATATATTTTCGCGCAACCACGGCAATATGGGTGAAGCAGGATGTGTTTCCTGGATGTTTAGTAAAAAAGGTTACATTACTGTTGATAAAAAAATAGTAGATGAAGATACTTTATTGGGCTGGGTACTTGATGCAGGCGCTCAAGACATGCAGACAGGTGAATCTGTTTATGAAATATTCAGCGCTCAGGAAGATTTTTTGAAAATTAAAAATCTCTTACAGGAAAAAAATATACCAACACAAGTTGCTGATGTAACTATGATACCGCAAACCTATGTAAAATTGGAAGGTAATGATGCGGAAAGAATGCTTAAACTTATGGAAGCACTTGAGGATCACGATGATGTACAAAATGTTTATGCAAATTTTGATATAGACGAATCTATTATTGAGAAATATTCTATGAAGGAGTAAAATTTGCGAATACTAGGTATTGACCCTGGATTAGCACTTATAGGATATGGGATTATTGAAGCAGCAGGAAGCAATTTAAATCCTTTGAGTTATGGATGTATTTCTACCAAAGCTAACGATTCATTAGATCAAAGATTAAAGATTATTTATAATGATTTATTGGAAATAATAAAAACTTATAAACCTGATGTTGTAGCAATTGAAGAACTTTTTTTTGCAGCCAATGTAAAAACTGCGATTTTAGTTGGTGAAGCACGCGGAGTAATTATTTTGAGTGCGGCAAATCTGGATATACCTATTATTGGTTATACTCCTTTAGAAATTAAACAAGCAATAACCGGGTATGGGCATGCGGATAAGAAACAGATACAATATATGGTTAAAAAATTGCTTAAATTAGATAATATCTCCGGACCTGATGATGTATCAGATGGATTGGCAGTTGCAATTTGTCATTCTTTTTTTAAAAAAATGAATAAGATAACCAACTCAAGTTGACTGACTTTTTATAACATAAAATTAAATATTAAATATAAAAAATCAAAATTAATGTGTCACTTCGTGACATTATTATGTTTTAAATCAACAAATGTCCGCAGGACACTACAATTTTGCATTTTAAATTTTGAATTTTGAATTTATCTCCACAAAAACTCAGTCAACTTGAGTAACCAATAAAGCGGAATACTAAAATGATCTACTATATTAATGGTAAACTTGAACATAAATCTCCAGATAAAATTATTGTAGATATTAATGGTATTGGATATCAAATTTTCATACCTCTTTCAACTTATCAAAAACTTCCAGATAAAAATGAAATTGTAAAAATATATACCTATTGTCAGATTAGAGAAGATATAATAAATATTTTTGGTTTTTATTCATTAGATGAAAAAGAATTATTTGAAAACCTTATTTCTGTATCTTCTGTCGGTCCGCGAATAGCAATAAATATACTATCTCAGATCTCTGCCGAAGATTTTAAAAAAGCGATTTTAAAAGCAGACATTAATACACTTACAAATATTTCAGGTATTGGCAAGAAAACTGCGCAAAGACTGGTAATTGAACTAAAAGATAAAATTGGCAATTCTAAAGATAATAATGTTTCATTTCTTATGGATATTATGGATTCTCCTAAATTTGAAGAAGCAATTAATGCGCTGGTCGCTTTAGGATATAAACAAAATGAAGCAGGGAAAGCGGTTATAAATGCAAGAAAAATATTAGGAGATAATGTATCAATAGAAATATATATTAAACAGAGTTTGAAATATTTGGCAAAAATTCTATAATTTTACTTCATTACATTTCATAATAATAGTATTTATGCAGTTACAGGCGTTTTATGGAATTCAATCGGAGCTGGCGGAGGTCAATGGCAGTAGCTTAAGGAGAAAATTGTAGTTGTTCGATTTATCGAACGTAAAAAAAGCTTGATAAATCAAGCAACTACAAAAATCAAAAACATAAAATCATTAAAAAAACTCCTTAAGTTACTGCCATTGGGCGGAGGTGGAGGATGGGTGCCAGCTTTGATAATAGTTCCTCCAGCAGCAAATCATCAGCGGATGATTTATATCTCATGTAATGTTGGTGGTTTTTATAAATCATTTACCCATATATCAGGAGTTTCTATTTATGTCCAACAAAATTTTAATAGTAAATAACAATTATGATCTTATATCTTTATTGTATGAAATATTAAATGAAAAAGGATATATCGTAAGTATTGCGAAAAATGGAAATGAAGCTATACAAAAAATAAATCAGAATATGCCAAATCTTATTATAACCGATTCGAATATATCGAAAGTAAATGATATTGAATTAGAGATAAAATTAATAAATGACCCGCGATTAAATCATTTACCAATTATTATGCTGATTGAAAAATATGATGAAAGTATAGTAATTGACAGTCTGAAAAATGGAGTTGATGATTTTATAGTCAAACCTTTTAAAGAAGAAGAACTGCTTGCTAAAATTCATTTAATGCTTTTTAAATTTAAAAGAGGAATAGAAACAAATCCGCTTACCTGGCTTCCGGGTAATAATACTATTAAGGAATATATAGAAAAAATAATTTTAAATAATAAATCCTTTGCTGTATGTTTTCTTGATATAGATCATTTTAAATCATTTAATGATAAATACGGATTCGCACGAGGAGATGAAGCAATAAAGCTTTGTGCACAAATAATAAGTAAAGCTCTATCAAAATATTATCGTGAAGATGATTTTATCGGACATATTGGAGGAGATGATTTTATAATTATTGTGAATCCTGAAAGAGTAGAACTGATTTGCAATGAAATTATTAATCAATTTGATGAAAATATTAAATCATTATACGATAAAGATGATTTGCTCAATGGATATATAATATCTAAAAATAGACAGGGGAATACTGCAAAATTTTCAATTATGACTATTTCTATTGGAGTGGTTAGCAATGAAAAAAGAAAAATAAGCAATTTTTTTCAGGTGTGCGAAATTGGTAATGAACTAAAGAAATATGCAAAAAGTTTTGGAAAAAGTAATTATGTAATTGATAAAAGAGAAATAGATAAAAAAATAACAGAAATTGCACCATTGAAAAATAGATCTACTACCCAAGCTGACTTTTCTTTATATGATGATGATATTGCACCGGTTTTTTATGATATTAAAAAACTTTTCAAAGAAAAAAATCAGATTGCAATGCTTTTTATAGAAATTATTCCGACAGGAAATGCATATTATCAAAAAATGAATGACTGGGGAGAAATTCTTAATAATATATCTGATATTTTTTTGAATTCAAGAGGTAATTTTATGCGTAAAAGTGATATGGTTTCAATTTATAACAATAAAAAGGATAAAATTTTTATTTTTTTATCCCCTCCTCGCAGAAAAAGAAAGATTGATTTAGAAGATGTTGAAAATATTATTAAAAAAATTAAGACTTATTTTGAAAATAATCAAAAAAAATTTGATGATAAAATTGATATAATTTATGGTTATAGTATTTTATCTTTTCCATATAGCAGTTAATAAGCTCTCTATAAAATTATTTGCCTTTATTTTTTTTATAAAAGCCATATCCAACTCCAAAGATAAATCCTCCTATATGCGCCCACCAGGCGATGCCTCCTTCATTAATATTCAGAGATTGAGAAGAAAGGAGAGTTCCGCTGAAAAATTGAATTAAAAACCAGAATCCTAAAAAAACTAAAGCAGGTAATTCAATTATTCTTATAAAAAAAAATATAGGTACTAATGTAACAATCCGTGACTTAGGAAAAAAAATAAAATAAGCCCCAAGTACACCAGCAATAGCTCCGCTTGCGCCTATAATTGGAGTAGTAGAAAATGGATTAATATAAATTTGAACAAAAGTTGCAAATATCCCGCTAAGAATATAGAAAATTAAAAATCTAAAATGACCTAATTTATCTTCTACATTATCACCAAAAATCCATAAATATAACATATTTCCAAAAATATGCATCCATCCTGCATGTAAAAAAATTGATGTCAATAAAGGAATAATCATTGAAAGAAAATTAAATTTATAGATACCAAAAAGATAATATTTACGTGGAATTACGCCATATATTCTAATGAATTGCATTAAGTTATATTCTAAAAAAATTTCATGGAAAAAGAATGCAAAATTGATAACTATCAAAAAAATCGTGGCAAACGGAAAAGTTTTTGATGGAATTGTATCTTTTATTGGTATCATACAGTCCTTGATATGTTCGCATAATTATAGTTATGCGAACATGAGACGATTATATAAATTAGGATGCCTTCGGCAGCAACTTAAGTTACAAAGTGACAGGCACAAAGTAAAAACAGTTCCAAAACATAGAGGCATAGAGTTTTTTGGTTTTCTTTTTAAACTTTGTGCCTTTGCTGCTTTGTGCCTGATTAGGTTTTCAATTTCCTATCTTCAAGTTAATATATAAAAAAAAGAAATAATTAAACTGATAATTATTACAACACTAATTATAAAAATAAATAAAAAAGGCGTGATATATAAAAAGAATGCTTCTTTTAGCGAAAAGTTGTAAGTTAATTCTAATGATTGCAGCTGCAATCTGAATGACCAAAAGAATAAAATCAAATAAAAAATATAATATAATGCATTACTATTCGGGGTTAAAACTTGTGAGATAATTGCACCCGCCGGTAAAAAAATGAATGGTAAGAAAGATATTCCCAATATAATAAAAAAATGAATTATATTCCCTTCATGCTTTTTTAAGGCGCTCATGAAATGAAATATCGAAGTTAAAATTATCCATAATAAAATATGAATAATAACTTTTACTAACAGTCCAAAAGTAAGTAATATATTCACATTCTCAACAGAATCAACCTTAGATATCACCGATCCAAGAGTTTGACAAAAAATTGAAATAAATAAAATTATCAAACTTATTAATATTGGATGTTTTACTTCTAAAAGGTTTTTAATATTATTTTTCGTATCTATTATAAGATCATAAAAAATTTCAATTGTTTCCATTTTTATTCCATCATATATTCTAATCGCAATTTAGATTTATTTAATATTTTAGTAATTGAACTGTTTTCATCCATTCGTTTATCTAAAATCTCAAAAAATTTTTCAAAAAAATTATAATCTTTAATTATATTAGGTTCATCCCCAAGTCCGGATATTTTTCCTGCTAATTTTATTGCATCCTGCAAATTTCCCAATTCATCAATCATTCCTTTGGATTTTGCCTGTTCTCCTGATAATATACTGCCATCTGCCCATTCCTTAACTTTTTCAACAGGAATTTTTCTTCCTTCGCTAATTGCACCAACAAACTGTCCATAAGCATTATCTATCATATTCTGAAGTAATTGTCTTTCTTCATCAGTCATGTCTCTTGTAGCAGATCCAATATCTTTGAATTTGCCACTTTTGATTACTTCGGTTTTAATTCCAATCTTTTTAAATAATCCATCAATATTTGCCATTTCAGCAATAACACCAATACTGCCTGTAATTGTACCCGGATTGGCTACAATTTTATCTGCAATACATGCAATATAATACCCGCCGCTTGCAGCTACGTCTCCCATAGACACAACTACTTTTTTATTTTTTTGTTTTAATTTTTTAATTTCTTCATATACTTCCTGACAGGCCGCAACACTGCCGCCTGGACTATTAATACGTAAAACCACAGCTTTTATTTTTGGATTTTTTTTGATTTTTTCCAATTTATCAATGATCTGGTCAGTTCCATTCAAGATTGATGGAATAAACATTTCACGTTCACCAATAGAAATCTGTCCATAAATATAAATAACAGCAATTCCAGCTTTTTTTGATTTTCCAAATGTTGATAAATCAATATCAAATTCTTTTGTTTTGGTGTTATTGGTATTATTAGCTTTTAAGATAAGAACAAATCCTAAAACAACAGAAAGCAAACATGAAAAAATTAAAATATAAGCAGCAATTTTTTTATTATCCATTTATAATTAATCTCCATATATTTTAATAGCACTGTAGTACTAATTAATTACTATCCTTTTTTACTTTAATTAGCTATATATGTCAAGGGGAATAATTATATTGTAACTTGAGGTGTAGAAAATTGAAAAACTAATTAGGCACAAAGGCACAAAGTTGCAAAGGCACAAAGTTTAAAAGAAAACCAAAAAACTCTGTGCCTGTTATGCTTTAGAACTGTTTTTACTTTGTGCCTTTGTGCTTAATCTTTCAAATTCTTAAACTTTCAACTAGCCTCCACAAAACAATCACACATTTAATCTGGTTTTATTTTTTCTCTATAAGTGTTTCTGGATATCAATATATTGCTCTATAAATGGAGTTATTTCAAAATAAGCTCGATGAATCGAGCAACTACAATGCAATATGTTTGTAGTTGCCCAATTCATTGGGCATAAAATGTAAACTTTCAAATTCCTGTATATCAAATGTAACTAAAAAAATTATGAGGAATTTTGGCGTGTTCTAAATGTTTATAATGGAAAAATCCTGCCTGATGAGCTTAACAAAATAGGAACATATAAAATTGCTATTCCTGATACTCAGAATTTAAATGACACTATTGAAAAACTGAAAAAAGAATCTGAAGTAGAATTAGTTGAACCAAATTTTATATCAAAAGCATTGTCAATTGGAACTAATCCTCTATTATATGACAATAATAAATCCAATCTCTCTCTAATAAATGTTCAAGAAAGAGATTATCGCGTAAACAGCGGATCAATAACAATCGGGACCGGGTTGAATGGGAAAAATATTAGACTGGAGTAAATAGGGTTACTTTGTATAATACTTTAGTATAACATGTTTAATACCATCTAAAAGTTTTAAATGATCATTTTTAATTTTGTTATATATTTTTAAAGCTTGATTTTCATCGTATATGTGTGAAGTTTTATTTCGATCTTCAAGCATATCAATCCATCCATCACCATCTTTTAATATCTTTGCTTTAAAAGCTTCTTTGATAACTATCCGTGGAGTATCTGCTTCTATTCCATTATACTCCAGTACAGCTTTAATAAGTTTCCATGCCAATTCAAATGTAAATTCAAACCTTTGAATTGTACCATCTACTACTATATTTCCTTTTGATAAATCTTCATTTACCGCTTCTCTTAATCTCTCCAGAGCTTCTTTAAAATCAGTAAATAATTCTTCAATTCTTTCTTGTTTCATAAAAAATTATTCCTTCTTTTAATATTTTTTCTTTCAGACTCTCTTTTTTTAATGAATAAAAATTTAAAACATCTATTTTTAAAGGAATTTTTATAAATTCATCAAGTTTATTTTTTATAATATTAATATCTCTATCTGTCCATGCTTTTCCAAAAATTGCAATGTCAATATCTGAAGTTTTCTTAAATTCACCTTTTACACGCGAACCAAATACAATTATTTTTTCTGGAATTTTATATTCTAAAATTAAATTAATAATCTGATTTGATATTTTCGGATCTATTCCTTCAATTTTTTTCATTTTACTCGCACTTTTTTAAATATTTTAACATCTTAAATTTAGGCTCGATAAATCGGCAACTATCATTTTAGCTTTATGTTACTACTGTTGACCTTCTGCAACAACTTAAGTCCCAAATGACAAGCACCAATTAACAAACAAATACCAAATTCCAATATACAAATCACAAATAAATTCTAAACATTAGATATCCAAAGTATTAAAAAGTTTGAATTTTGATTATTAAAATTTGGATATTATTTGAATTTTGAAATTTGTTATTTGAAATTTTATACCTGTTTTAATACACTTTCAAATTCCTATACTTCTAGGTTAAGGTTATGGTTAAGATGCCCGTTTAGCCTTTGGGTTAGGTTTTCAGCCCTTTAACCCTTACCTAACTCCTAAACTGGCCTCCTTACCTTTACCTTTCTTTTTTATACTTTCAATTTCCTGTACTTTAAAATAAGCCTGATAAATCAGGCAACTACAAAAATTTTAGTGTAGTTGCTCGATACTCAATTAATCTTGTACTCAACTTGTTTAATTGAGTAAATGTTGAGCACAAGTTTATCAAGCTGTTATGAACTTTCAAATTCCTATGTTTAAATATAGGGTTTGATTTTAACAAAATTTTCATGATTATGCAATATTAATTGGGTTTAAAACGCTGCAATATATTTGTAGTTGCCCAATTCATTGGGCTCAAAAACAGCTTGATGAATCGAGCAACTACAATTAACAGTTACAAAGGTACTGAGGCTGAGGCACAAAGGCACAGAGTTTTTTTGATTTTCAAACTCTGTGCCTTTGCCACTTTGTGCCTTTCATCTATTGTATCCACGGTCTATTGCAAAGAGATATATCTGTAAATTCCTCTGAAGAAAGTGTAGTAATTATGGTCTGATCAGTTCCATCTGGTTTTATTGCATAAATACTTAAGGAATTATCCTGAACAGCGCAAAAAATTATATATTTATTATCCGGTGACCAATCAGGGTCATTTTTAATATATTTATTATTGGTAATTTTATTTTTATTTGTTCCATCTGCATTTATTACATATAATTCTGTTTTTAAATCTAAAGGATGATTTATATCATTTAAAATATAAACAATTTTTGTACCATCTGGTGACCATGACGGAGAAGTAGAATAATAATAATCACTATTATTTGTTAAATTGATCTTATTTTCACCATTTGCGTCAATTAGATAAATGTCACTGTCTTTTAAATTTTTGTCAGCTTTAACATACATTATTTTTGTCCCATCAGGTGACCAATGTGCTTCAACACTGATGTTAAGCAGCTTTGTAATTCCAGAGCCATCGGTATTTACAATAAAAAGTCCATCTTCATCAAGTGTTTCCTTGCTGAAAAAAATTTTTGTGCCGTCTGGTGACCACTCTGGAGTAGAAATATCAATTAAACTTCCGATATCAGCGAATTTTGTAATATTCGTACCATCAGGTGACATAATATAAATTGCATCAATTCCATCTTTATTTGAGACAAAGGCAATTTTACTTCCATCCGGTGACCATGTTGCGCCGCGTGTTATGCTATCAGTATTTAAAATATTTGTTAAACCGGTGCCATCACTATTAATGATATATATTTTACTTTGGTCGAAAATATATTTGCTGGAATAGCGAGTGAACAAAATTTTTGTTTTATCCGGTGACCACACAGAGTAATAAGGATATGAATCATCAAAAGAAGTTAATTTTACTAAATTCGTTCCATCTGCATTAATTATATAAAGGTCTCCATATTTTGGAAATAAACGCCTGTCTTGCGAAGCATAAAAAATTATTTTCCCGGCTAAAGTATTTTTACTGAATGTCTCAATGGTTTTATTTTTATCTTTACCGCAATTAATTGAAAAAATGAAAATCATAAAAAATAAAGCAATGAACAATAATTTTAATTTATTCATATTTTCTCCTTGAATTCAATTATGTAATGTAGTTGCCCAATTTATTGGGCTTAACAACAGCTCGATGAATCGAGCAACTACAATTAACAGTTACAAAGTGACAGAGCACAAAGGCACAGAGTTTTTTGGTTTTAAAACTTTGTGCCTTTCTTTACGCCTTTGCCCCTTCACTTCAGTCAAAATTCAAACCCGGGTTTAAGTTTCAAAAGCCAATCCTCACACGATATGTAATAAATATCCCCAATTTTTAAATATTCTTTGCCTCCATAAATCAAAAACAATCGTGCCTCGGGATAGTCTTCCTTAAAAGCCTTGAGTCCTGCAAGATCGGAATTTTTAATCTGGGCAGTTCTTTTGACTTCCACTGCAATAATTCCTTTAGTCCCATAAAGTACAAAATCAACTTCAGTTCCAGATTTTGTTCGCCAAAAATACATTTGATAATCATTACTATCGTAAGCGCAGAAAGCACGCAAGTGCTGTGCGATAAGTCCCTCTAAAGCTGCTCCGTCAATTTCCTCAGGCTTATCCAAAGGCCCGCTGGGACGTAATGAACGAAAAACACCTGCGTCAAAGTAATAAAATTTAGGATGCTGAACAATGTGTCTTTTAGCCCGTTTTGAAAAAACCGGCAGCCGAAACGCGAGCAAAAGATCCTCCAGAATTTCTATATATCCCTCTACGGTTTTTCGAGATACCTGACATTCGCGCGAAACCTCAGATGTATTAAGCACTGAACCATGCGAAAAACTCACCGACTCCAAAAATCTTGCAAAATTACCGACATTACGAGTAAGTCCTTCCATTTGAACTTCTTCCTTAAGATATAGTGAGGCATAAGTTCGCAATACATCAGCAGGATCTGCTGCATGGCAAACAATTGGAAGCATTCCTTCGCTAAGAGCATGCTTCAAATTAAATCTTGTGCCCAATTCACCTGCCATAAACGGATGCATTGTCCTTAAAACCGCTCTGCCACCCAGGAGATTTGCTCCGGATCTCTTAAGCTTTCGCGCACTTGAACCTGTTAGTATAAATTTTAATTCCTTTCCCTTTTGAATCATCTGATGCACTACAGAAAGAATCTGAGGTACTTTTTGGACTTCATCAACAATAACGGTTGTCCTGGTTTGTCCTTCGATAAGATGAAATAAACGCTCCGGACGAGCGGAAAATTCACGAAAAACATCTGGCATTAAGAAGTCAATATAAAGAGCCTCCGGGTATCGATTCTGAAGCCATGTAGATTTGCCAGTTCCTCTAGGACCAAACAAAAAATAACTTTGTGGAGCATCAGAAAAAAATCTACTTATTAATTCCATTTTAGCTTCCTTTTTGGAAATTGCAATGCCATAAATATAGCACAAAAATTTGAACAATTCAATAGAAGTTTTATAAAATTAATTGAGTATCAAGCAACTACAATATCCGAATTTATACCAAACTCAAGCTTTTTAATTTATTTTTTTCCATTTAAATTTTAAATAATTTGTATCTTTTCCCCATGCAATTATTTGAATTAAACAATCTCCATCTTTAGTACTTATATAAAACACACTATCAGCCGCATAATTATCTATATC
Organism: uncultured bacterium; assembly: GCA_964457585.1. GTDB lineage: Bacteria > JACRDZ01 > JACRDZ01 > JACRDZ01 > JACRDZ01 > CAYWFU01. The sequence continues at coordinate 54,703 of CAYWFU010000012.1, forward strand.
ATTTATACTATCATCAAATTTACCACTCGGAGGAGAAGTTGTATTTTCAAAAAATTTAGAACCATTACCAAGATATTTTATTCCATAATATTCCAGATCATTTTCATTATACAACTCTGAAATAGAAAATTCAGGATCCCCTGGCTCAATCCAAAAAGCATATTTAGAAGCAGGTGGAATTTCACCATTCTCTACTGGTGTTATTTCACCTGTTGAAGGACTAAACCACACAGACGGATAGCCCTTAAAAGATGAATTAGATATCTCTATAATTTTAATAATACTACTATTAGTATTATTAACAGTAGAACTGCCACTTCCACCCCCATTATTTTCAATACATCCAAAACTAATTAATAATAAAATCCCAAAAATTATAAAAAAACTATTTCCCCATCTTATTTTTATCATATTTGACATTCCTTTTTTTAGGCTCGGTAAACCTGTACTCAATATTATCTGGAAGTGCCATGAATTGGCACAAATATAAATAAAATATTCCTATCAGAGACAGAAGATACTCTGTGGCTGCCACAGGGTTCTTCATTAATTGAGTATCGAGAGAGTTACAAAGCAATATGTTTGTAGTTGCCCAATTCATTGGGCTTAAAACAACAGCTCGATGAATCGAGCAACTACAATTAACAGCTACAAAGTGGCACATAGGCACAAAGTAAAAGCAGTTGCAAAGCGACAGAAGTATTGAGACATAGAGTTTTTTGGTTTTCAAACTCTGTGCCTTTGCCACTTTGTGCCTTTGTGCCTTTCTTTACGCCTTTGTTACTTTGTACCTAATTTATAATACCCCTCAATCATCCATCTGCCAAAATTTGATTTTATAATAAATTTATCTTTTATTCTATTTAAATTTTTTATCATTTCTGTATGTGATGTTTTATTTAGTACATTGGTTATAACACATGGACCTTTTTTCTTCTTCTTTCCGCTGCCTGTACTTCCATTTCCATTACCTGTGCTCTGCGCTTTGGTTTTAAAGGTAAAAACATAATTATCTATCAGAGGATTGCCAGCTAAATCTTTTACTTCGGTTGTAATTGTTACTGTATAAATTGTGGAATGCTCAAGGTTAGCTGTGGGTTTAAATGTTGCTATTGCTGTAGTATCGTTATATGATGTAACTGTACCTGCTACTGTTGACTGGTTACTGTTGACATAGAAACTAGCAGTAGTAATCGTTCTAGCATCCATTGGCTCATTAAATGTAACTGTAATATCTGAATTAACTTCAACATCTGCTGCATTATTTGCCGGACTTGTTGATATTATTTGTGGTGGAGTTGTATCTGAAGCATTATTTGTCATAAAAATCCAATTATAATCTGCGGACATAGGATTTCCTGCCAGATCCTTTACTCCATTTGTTATTTTTACAAAAGTTGTGCAATAATATGGAAGATTAGCAAGAGGAGTAAATGTCGCTGTTGTTCCGCTGTATGTTATTGTCCCTGCTACAGGTGACTGGTTAATGGTGACATGGAAACTAGTTGTATTAATACTTGATACATCCATTGGTTCACTGAATGCAGCACTGATTACAGTATTAACAGGAACATTCAATGCA
>CAYWFU010000013.1:0-15750 GCA_964457585.1 uncultured bacterium
CTCTTTTCTTTTTCTTCTCTTTTTCTTGTTTTTTTTATCTTGGGAAATTTCTGGTAAACCCGAATTCCCCTTGACAAAATCATTTTATTATACAATAATTATATAATCATATTATCAAAAAAGGAGGATTTTTATGGAAATAAATGTTCGAGAAATAAATGATGTCTGTATTTTGGATGTAAAAGGTGATATTATGGCAGATACAAGAAAGGATTTAAAAGATAAATTTACCTCCTTAATTGAAAGCGGGAAAAATAAATTTATAGTTAATTTTAAAGAAGTTTATGTTATAGATAGTTCCGGTATTGGATTACTTATTTCCACCTTACAGAAAGTCCGCGAAAGAAATGGAGATATTAAAATATTGAATATTAGCGGTTTTTCAAAGAGGACTTTTAATGTTACAGGATTAACAAATATATTCCATATTTTTAGCAGTGAAGATAAAGCAGTTGAGAGCTTTTCTATAGGGGAAAATTTTTAATTAAAAATTTTTTTAATCTCACGGTAATAATATTTTAAATAATTAATTCCTCTCCATTCATGCGTAATAAGCATGACTGTTAAAAAGTCTAATAATGTTACAAAAGGGGAGGGGATAAGATAAAATTGTTTATAAAGTTTCTTTTTTAAAATAAAGTGTACTGTATTCTTTTTTAAAAAAGGAATCCATGTAAAAAGTATTGTAAAATTTTTTATTGTTTTTTTCTGCTTCTTATCATTAACTGAACCACCGCTTATATAAGAATTTTCACCACCGTTTTCAATACTTTTTAATTTATTCTCATCAATAATTCCCATCTTTTGCGCTATATCAACGATTGAGGTTTTTGGAAAATATGAAAGAGTATAATTAGTAATACGCTGTGGCCGAATTTCAGCATAAAAAATTGCTGCATCCAATAATGAATCTTCTTTTTCTCCCGGCAGTCCGAATATATGATCTACAATTATTGTTATTCCATATTTATGACAATTTTCAACTGCTTTTTTAACTGAAGCATTATTTTCTGGACGTCCTAATAAATCCTTTTTAAATTTTTCATCTGTGCTCTGTACGCCGATTTGAATTGCATAACATCCTGCTTTTTTTAGAAGTTCTATTGTTTTTTCTTCCATCTGTAAAGGATGACAGACACATTTAAACGGGATGTTAATTTCATGAGGATAATATTCTGCGAATTCTTCAATCCATTTTTTATCCCAAGTAAATACTTCATCTGCAAAATAAACACTGGTAAATTTATATTGTTTTTTCCCTTTTTTTAATTCTTCAATTAAATTTTTTACGCTTCTTTTTCTAAGAAATTTTCCTTTATTTTCATATAATTTTTGCCATACATGATTGCAGCAGAATGTGCATGAATATGGACATCCGCGGCCGGAAATAATAATATATTCGTCTTTATTAGGTATGTATTTATCGAATAGTTCTTTATTCGGAAATGGAAGCTCATCAAGATTACTGATTAATGGCCGTAACGGGTTGGATATAATTTCTCCGTTTTTTTTGCTCCATACATTTTGTATCATATCGTATTTTTTATTTTGTTCAATTGCTTGAACTAATTCCAATAAAGCATATTCTCCTTCACCCGCAACCAGAAAATCAACAAAATCATTTTTTATTACTGATTCAGGCAAAAGAGTGGCATGGGGACCTCCAAAAACTATCGGAATATTCGGAACTGCATCTTTAATTTTTTTTGCAAGTCTAGAAGCCCAGCGATAATTATCTGTAATAGTGGAAAATGCGATTAAATCAGGTTTTGCAAATAAAATATTTTGAATAACTTTTTTTTCTTGATTAAAAATTCGAGATAAAAACGGAGAATGGAAATATCTTTTGTCATCAAACAATGCCGGATCAAAAACTAAATCTGTATCATGTCCGTGCTTTTTTAGCATTCCTGAAAGATATTCAATACCAAGATTAACAGCACCCATGTAAACAAAAACAACTTTCATTATAATGTCCTTATTGGTTTTATCTATATAGATTATATCAAAAAATAAATTATTATACAGCTTAAATAATTTACTTTTCATAGATTTTGGATTAAAATATGAGCAGAACCTAAGGGTGTGCGTCAAATTTATTGGTAAAATATAATACCGGGTAATTGGTTCAATTTTGGGCCGCGGAAGTATGAAAAAATTTGAAAATAAGTATACTTTAGATTATACTACTTACGAGTATATTTTATTTATCTGAGGTAATTATGAAATTTATTAATAGAAAAAATAAATCCTCATGAAGACATATTAAAAAACATCAATAATCTTATTCTTAGTAAAGAAACATTTCTTTATAATGAGGTTGAATACATATTAAGGGAAGAGCTCCGAGAACCGCGAAATTATTTTGTTATCTTAAAAGCTATTGCGCAGGGGAAAAGGAAGCTTGCTGAAATTATTAATGATACAGGCTTTGAAAAGAGTCTTGTATCAAAATATATCGATACATTAAAAAGTTTAAAATTTGTTGAAAAAGAAGTGCCTGTAACAGAAAAATATCCTGAAAAAAGCAAGCTTGGCCTTTATAGAATTCATGATAATTATTTTGCTTTCTGGTTTAAATATATTTATCCGAACAAAAGCAAAATTGAAATTGGGAAAGCTGATTATGTACTTAGAATTATCGATGAATTTTTAGAACAACATGTCTCTTTTGCTTATGAATATGTGTGCAGGGATTTATGTAGAACCTTAATGCAGGATAAGGTTATTAATTATACTTCAAAAGGAAGATGGTGGCTTAAGAACGAAGAAATCGACATAGTTGCACTGGATGAAGAAGAAAAAACCGCTTATTTTTGTGAATGCAAATGGAGTAATAAAAAAGTAGGAGAAGACATTTATAACGGTCTTGCAAGAAAATCAAAACTAGTTGATTGGAATAATAATAAACGAAACAATAGGTTTATTCTTTTTAGTAAAAACGGTTTTACATCAAAAATGATAGAGATAGCTAAAAAAGAAAATGTTTTACTGGTACATAAGGATAAAATAATTTAATGGAAAGTGTCTTTTTAGATTTTAGTGATATAATTATTAAATATGTATAATAATTTATGAAGGAGGGAATATATAATGCAGGCAATATTATCAAAGGTTAAAAACCTGGAAAAATTTATACAAAAATATGGAGAGGATACAATTATCTCAGGCACAATTGTAAAGATGGTGGAATATAGACTCCAGAAATATCATGAACAGATAAAAAAACTTGATAGGGATTTAAAAAAGTTTGAGCAGACATATAAGAAAAAATCGTCCATATTTTTCAAAGAATTTAAAAAGGGCTGTCTTGGTGACGATATGGATTTTATCCCAATAAAAAATATTTCAGCTATTAATGCTGTATATATAAAAAGAAAATAATTTGATTAAGCAATTAATCCGGTACCTGTGAAAATGCAAAAAACCCGCGCATATTTTGTTTTAAGTCTTCTATGCTTCTTATTTTCATTAGACGTCTTAAAATGAAATATGGCCGCATATAGAATTTTCTGTATGCTTTTGCTATCACTTTATGAAGTTCTTCATTGGTCATTGTGTAAGGGACAAAACCTTCTCCCTGAAAACATTGAGCATATGAGGTTGTTGACATTGTTCCGTATTCATTGACTCTTTTGCTTAAAAGGCTTCCAGGATTAATTGATAAAGTAAAAAATTTAGCCACATCAGGTTCCAATTTAAGAGCCAGATCAATGGTTTTTAACGCATCCTGATATGTTTCTCCGGGAATACCAAAAATAAATGTAGCAAATACATTAATGTTTGCCTTTTTAATCCATCCGACTGCTTTTTCAATCTGTTCAACAGTTTCTCCTTTATTAAGAATATCAAGACTTCTTTGATTCCCGGATTCCACACCTATTAAAAGTTTCCAGCAACCGGAACGTTTCATTGCTTTAATAATTTCAGGTTCTATTGAATCAGCTCTGGTATTGCCTGACCAGACTATATTTAATTTTCTTCTTATTATATTTTCACATAATTTCATAATTCTTTCTTTGTCTTCAGTAAGATTATTATCCCAGAATAAGAAATCTTTTATTCCGTATTTTTTAATGAGCTCTTCCATCTCATCGACAACATATTCCGGTTTTCTAAATCGAGTATATATATCCGGAAAAATTTTGGTATGGCAAAACATGCATTGTCCTTTACATCCTCTTGACCCGATAATGGTTGCATTCGGCAGTTTTTTATAATGACCGATGGCAGGGGAATATCTTTTTACCTCCACCAGTTCCCTGGCGGGGAAGGGTAATTCGTCTAAATTTTCAATAAACGGGCTTGAAGGATTTTTTATTATTTTGCCTGTTACATCCCTCCATATAATGCCTTTTACTTCGGATAAATTACGATTGTTTTCAATAACATTACATAAATCTCTCATGTTATATTCGCCGTCACCTATTGAAACAGCATCAAGATTAGAATCTTCTTCCAGACACTTTTCCTGCATGGCATCGGGAAACGGGCCGCCAATGATTGTGAATATATCAGGATTTATTTTTTTAATAAGCGCTGTTAATCGTTTGGTACGTTCAAACCCGAATGATGTAACTGAAATGCCTGCAACTTGAGGTTGCTCATTTTTTACAGCCTTTTCCATTTCTTCCCATGAATTAAATATTCCATCTATAAGTTTTACATCATGTCCTGCTTTTTTTAATACAGCAGCAATATATAAAGGTCCAAGCGGTGTAGTTGCACCTGGAATCAGGCCGATATTATTATTAAGAGCCAATTTAGACGGTTTAGCCTGATATTCAGGATAATATTCACATGGATTATATGGAGCAATTAATAACAGAACTTTCATTTATACGTCTCCAGCCAGACTTTTGATAAATCTTTATTCTTTCGATAAAAACCTGTAACTGTCCCGCACACAAAACCAATAATCCAGACTATGTTGCGAAAACCCATATATTGTTCAAATTCAAAATCTTTATAAGATATTTTTTTATATTTTAAAGATATAAATGAAAAGAAATCTTTATAAAAAAAATTATAGTGAAATGAAGTTAATAGCAAAGATAATATCATTAATAATATAATAAATAATATAGAATTATTCTCAAACAAAAATAAAAAAATTATTAATAAAAAAACAGAAAATAAAAAGCTTAATAATTGATAAAATTTTTTTTTATGCTTAAATATTTCAACAGATGATATAGATGGAACAAAAACAGTTACTAAAGCTGCTCTAAAAGCAAATGTATATTGTTGTTTAAGATAATCTAATAATTTATTATAAAAATAATGCCCAACTCCATTTTCTTTATCCCATACTATTTTATATTTTTTGCTTAATGCATAAGTGAAAACAATTTCCTCCATTCCGGCACCCTTGAAATATTCCGGAAATCCTCCCAGTTTTTCAAAAATTTCTTTACGGCATGCCAGATTATTTGATACTGCGCAAGAAACATATTCGGGAAAATCTTTTCTTCGATATGCTAATTCCAAAAAAGCGAATTTTTCAATTTCGCTTTTCCCTGCTGAATAAGCATATCCGCCACCTACAGCACCAATGTTTCTATTTTCAAAATTTTTTGAAATTTTTTCCAGCCAATCTTCAGGTACCAAGCAATCTGAATCAGTAAAACAAACTATTTCTCCTTTTGCTTCTTTTACCCCTCTATTTCTTGCTGCAGCAGCTCCATTGTTTTTATCTGATTCTATCAGTTTACAGCTAAATTTTTTTGCGATTTCTTTTGAATTATCTATTGAACCATCATCAACAACAATAACTTCGTAATCAGTGTATGTCTGCAAAAATATATGTTTCAGGCACACTTCTAATGTTGCTTCACTATTATATACAGGTATTATTATGGAAATCATTCATTTGCTCCGAAATTTGTTCAATGTCATTTTGTAAAAAAGGTTCTCAATCTGTAATTAAAAACCATATTGGATTCTGTAATTTAATCACATCAAAATAGGGTTGTCAAGAAGTTTTCCTATTTTTTACTTTGTGCCTTTGTGCCTCTGTTACTTTATAACTTAAATGTACTTGATATAAATTATAATCCATTATAATATTTAAATATGAGACAATCAAAAAAAATTATTTCTTTTATTATTTTAATAATTTGTTTAAGTGCATTTTATAGTTGCGGAATTAAGAAAAATGCAAAAGATAATAAATTCCTGAACAAAACCAATCATTTAAATTATGCTAACTTGCAAGGTGTATGGGCTCTAAATAATGCAGAAATGTTTGCAGTTGGCGATGATGGAACTATTTTGTATTACAATGGGAATTTCCTGCAAACTTTGAATTCTACCATAAAAACACATCTTCATGGAATATGGGGGTTCAATTCCAGAAATATTTTTGCAGTTGGAGCAGAAGGCACAATATTACATTTTAACGGGATTGAATGGTCTTTAATGAATTCAGGTACAGATATCGATCTTTACAGCATATGGGGAACTGATTCCACCAATATTTATGCTGTTGGTAATAGAGGGACAATTCTGCATTATAATGGTAATATATGGACTCGTATGAAATCAAAAACAATAAGCAATTTAAAATCTATTTCCGGAATAAATAATAAAAATATCTATGCTTCTGGATGGAACGGAACAGTGCTTTATTATAATGGAATTGAATGGAAAACTATTGCATCATTTGAATTTACACATATACACGGGATACTCTGTACAGGAGAAAAAGATGTGTTTGCTATAAATGACAGAGGATTTATTTTACATTTCAATGGTGATAAATGGAATTGTGTAATATATAAATCAAATCTCCATTTATATGGAATATGGGGTACAAGTTCATCTGATGTATATGTTGTCGGTGATATGGGAACAATAATTCATTATGATGGTAAAAAGTGGGAGGGGATGGAATCAGGTATAAATTCTCATCTAATAGCAGTTTATGGTACAAATACTCAAAATGTTTTTGCAGTAGGCTGGTATGGTACAATTGCTCATTATAACGGAAAAAACTGGAATAAAATTGTAGATGGTACATCAAAATATTTCAGAGGTATCTGGGGAGCAGATTCAAATAATATTTTTGTAACAGGAAAACACGGCAAAATCATCTATTATAACGGCAGCAAATGGATATTTCAAAACTCAGGGACAAATGCGCATTTATCATCAATTTGGGGAATAAATTCGAATGATGTTTATGCAGCAGGTGATAATGGTACCATTCTTCATTACAACGGTATAAACTGGAAATTAATGAATTCCGGTACAGACATGCATCTTTATAAAATTTGGGGTAAGGGTGCAGATGATATTTATGCGGTAGGAGATATGGGTACTATTCTTCATTATGATGGAACAAAATGGGTACAAATTAGTTATTATCCGTTTGACAGAGCTTTTAATCAGCTTTTTGGTTTGTGGGGAGAGAATTCAAACGATATATTTGCAGTAGGCGGATGCGGAACTATAATGCATTTTGACGGCAATACTTGGACAAATGCATTTATTTCAGGTAAGAGTCATTATAAAGATGTAATAGGATTCGGCAAAAATATTTTTTTTGTCGGATGGTTTGGAACTATTTTAAATTATAACGGGAACAATATTTCTATAATGAAATCAGGGACATACACACATTTATTGGGAATATGGGGTACTGATCAGGATAATATATTTGTTGTTGGCGGTAATGGAACTATTTTGCATTATGATGGCTATAAATGGGAGTATATGAAATCAAACACAGATGCGCCGCTGGTTGATATCTGGGGAAGCAGTTCTAAAAATGTTTATGCAATAGGAGCAGAGGTAATATTGTATTATAATGGGGAAAAATGGAAAAAAGTAAAGATAAAGGAACCCGTTTATGACAGTAATGGCGAGGAATTAACTCCCTGAAATATTATTATAGGGAGATTAAACAATCTTTAAAGGATTAATTATGAGACAAATAAAAAAAATCATTCCTTTTGCTATGTTTATAATCTGTTTCAGTACATTTTATAGTTGCGGAATTAAAAAAAATGCAAAAGATGATAAATTTCTGAACGAAACCAATCATTTAAATTATGCTAACTTGCAAGGTGTATGGGCTTTAAATAATGCAGAAATGTTTGCAGTTGGCGATGATGGAACTATTTTGTATTACAATGGGAATTTCCTGCAAACTTTGAATTCTACCATAAAAACACATCTTCATGGAATATGGGGGTTCAATTCCAGAAATATTTTTGCAGTTGGAGCAGAAGGCACAATATTACATTTTAACGGGATTGAATGGTCTTTAATGAATTCAGGTACAGATATCGATCTTTACAGCATATGGGGAACTGATTCCACCAATATTTATGCTGTTGGTAATAGAGGGACAATTCTGCATTATAATGGTAATATATGGACTCGTATGAAATCAAAAACAATAAGCAATTTAAGATCAATTTCCGGGATAGATAACAAAAATATTTTTGCTTGCGGATGGGATGGAACTATACTCTATTTTAATGGAGAAAGCTGGAATCTTTTTACATCTTTTGGTAATATGCATATACATGGTATATTTTGCACAAAAGATAAAAATTTATTTGCGATAAATGATAGAGGTAATGTTTTGCATTTTGACGGCACTAAATGGAATATTTTAAAATATAAATTTGAAATACCATTTTATGGTATATGGGGAACCGGTTCTAATGATATATATGCAGCAGGAAATATGGGTTCAATGCTTCATTATGAAAATAATAAATTATCTACAATGAAATCTGAAATAAATACCAATATGACAGCAATTTCCGGTAATAGTTCTCAAGATATTTATGCTGTGGGTCTTTATAATACTATTCTTCATTTTGATGGTAAAAAATGGAATAAAATTAGACAAGGAATCTTAGAATATTATAAAGCAGTTTTTTGCGTGGATTCAAAAAATATATTTATAGTTGGAAAAAATGGGAAGATTATATATTATAATGGGGATAAATGGACAATTCATACTTCAGGAACAAATGCTCATCTTTCATCAGTATGGGGTACAGGAAAAACTAATGTTTATACAGTAGGGGATAACGGGACTATTATCCATTATAACGGTGAAAAATGGGAACGTGTAAATTCTGGTACTGATATTAATCTTTATAAAATATGGGGTATCAGTCCTGATAATATTTATGCAGTTGGTGATATGGATGTGATTCTTCATTTTAATGGCACAAACTGGACAGAGGAAAAATGTCATACATTTTATCAAGCAACTGGACAGCTTTTAAGTATTGGTGGGACAGGCCCTAATAATATTTATTCAATTGGGGGATGTGGTAGTATAATGCATTTTGATAGCAGTAACTGGTCCAGTACTTTTTTAACAGCCAGCAATAATAATAAAAATATATGGGGTTATGGAACAGATATATGGAGTTATGGTAGAAATGATATTTTTTTTGTTGGATGGTTTGGCAGTATTTTGCATTTTGATGGTAAAAATGTTTCTATGATGGATTCTGGAACCGGTGTTCACCTTACAGGAATATGGGGTACAAAATTAAAAGATATTTTTGTTGTTGGAGGGAAAGGTACAATTTTGCATTATAATGGGAAAAAATGGGAACAAATGGATTCAAATACAGATTCTCCGCTTGCTGGAATTTGTGGGATAAATTCAAAAGATATATATGCAGTAGGCGCTGATATTATTTTACATTATAATGGTAACAAATGGGAGAAAATAAAGGATGTCAGTTCAACGTAATGAAATATTTTTAATTATGATTTTTTTTATATTTATTGCTGTATATACCGATGCATCAATGATAAAAAAAGATACGATCTGGAGTAAAAAAGACAGCCCATATATAATCGAAGAGGATTTAATTATTGAAAAAAATGCAGTACTTGCCATTGAACCCGGGGTTACTATAAAATTCAGGGAAAATCCGGGTAAAACTAAAATTAAATTAATAGTTAATGGGACATTAATAGCAAAAGGGGAAAAAGAAAATTTAATAAATTTTACATCTTTTTTTCCTAAAATAGGTATATGGGGAGGTATAATTTTCAATAAAACAAATGGAGAAAAAATAAGTATTATTGAATATTGTAAAATTGAATTTGCAGCAAATGGAATTGGATGTTTTTCTTCATCCCCTAGAATCAGCAATAATATATTTTTATTGAATGATATTGCAATTGCATGTGAAGATTGGGCAAGTCCTGTAATAAGCAATAATTTAATTGAAAAAAATGGCGCTTTTCGAACAGCAATAGGCGGGATTTCATGCGCTGTTTATTCTAATCCGGAAATTGAAAATAATATAATTGAAAAAAATAATGGTTATGGTATTGGTGTTTCTGTTTTTTCATCTCCCAAAATATATAATAATAAAATCAGAAAAAACATCGGTCGCGGTATTGTTACACTGTCAATGTCCTCCCCCTCCATAATTAATAATGAATTGGTATTAAATAGCTGCTGCGGAATAGTAGCTTACCAGTCATCGCCAATAATAATTGGCAATGATATATATGAAAATCAGGGATTTAATAATCAGGAGAAACGCGCTCCCGGTATAGCTGTTGGTCCCGGTTCAGCGCCTTTTATCAGTAATAATTTTATACATCAAAATGGCAGCGGAATTATGACAATGTTTTCTTATCCGACAATTACACAAAATATAATTAAAGATAATAAAACAGGAAATTTATTTCTTTTTGAAGATTCCAATCCAATAATTAATTATAATCATATTGAAATAAACAAAGATATTCCATCAGTTGCAATAAAAAATATAAAAGAACAAATTAATCTAAATAATAATTGGTGGGGGACACAGGATAAACAAGCTATCAGCGATAGTTTAAAAAGTTTAAATAGAGAGTCGCCGGTTGAAAAAATAGATTTTTCAAATATTCTGGATAAAAAAAATTTAATTTCCGAGTATAATTCGATTTCAAAAGATTCCCCATGTCCATGCTCACAAACGGATAATAAAAACAATCCTTTTAATATTTTTGGTGATAACATTTTATTTAATTCTTATCGTGATAATAATTGGGAAATATATTTAACTAATAAAAATGGCGATATGATGAAAAATTTAACAAATAATCAATATCATGATCTTTATCCAGTATTTTCTCCTGATGGCAGGAAAATTGTATTCAGTTCCAAAAGAACAGGTAATTTAGATCTTTTTATACTTGAATTGGATACAAATTTACTTACTCAGATTACTGATACTCCAACAAATGAAGAATTTCCAGCATGGTCATATGATGGTAAAAAAATTGCTTTCAAGCAAATGGAGAATTATACAAAACAGAATTATTACATAATTGATATTGATGGAAAAAATAGAATGCCTTTGGAAAAAGAACCTGATGGATACTATAATATATTTTTTTTATGGATGCCTATCCCAAAAACAGAGAATATTTTAAAAAAGAGCGAACAAAATTATCAGCAGGAAATAATTGATGAAGTAACAGGAATGAAATTAGTCTATGTCCCTCAGGGTGAATTTTTAATGGGGATTAATGAAGATGAATCTGATTCCAAACCGCAGCATAAAGTATATACAGATGCTTATTATATTGGGAAGTTTGAAGTAAATCAGAAAGAATGGAATAAAATAATGAGTTATAATCCGTCACGTTTTAAAGGGGATGATTTACCTGTTGATTATGTAAGCTGGGATGATGTTCAGGATTTTTTGAAAATTTTAAGGGAAAAATCAAAAAAAAATTATGATTTACCTACTGAAGCTGAATGGGAAAAAGCAAGCAGAGCTGATAGTTTAACCCGATACTGTTTTGGTGATGATCCAAAAGATCTGGATGATTATGCATGGTATTATAATAATTCAGGTATACAACCCCATCCTGTTGGCAAAAAAAAACCTAATAATTGGGGAATATACGATATGTACGGCAATATTCTTGAATGGTGCAGTGATTGGTATGATGAAAAATATTATTCAGCGAGTCAGTATAAAAATCCGGATGGCCCAGCTGCAGGAACATTGCATATATTAAGAGGCGGGTCATGGCTAAATTATCAACCATCAGCAAATTCTTATTCACGTGTACGTCTTATTCCAAAGATAAAGCTGAATGATGTTGGATTCAGATGTGTCCTGAGAATTAATAATTAATTTTTTATTTTATCATCATCTATCACTTTATAATCAACTTCTATTATATTATCATCATTTTTACGATTATAAGTATTATTTGAATCATGATGATTAGTTCTATGAGTAAAATGCATAACTTCAATTTTTCCCTGATCACCAATAAGATAACTGAAAAAACTGCTGAAGATGCTTATTAATATAGATCCAAAAAGAGCTGACAAAAAATTGTGGATCACAAATCCGTCAACAAACCATGATGTTAAATACAGCATTGCCGCATTAACAACTAAAATTGATAATCCTAATGAAATAGCAGTTAATGGCAATGTGAAAAATAAAATAATCGGTCTTATTACTGCATTAACTATTCCAAGTATAAGACTGGCTACAAGAGCGCTTGTAATATTTTTGATTTCTATACCTTTAATGAGATATGCAACAACTATTAAAGCTAAACTGTTTGTTATCCAGCGAATAAAAAATCCTTTTTTCAAAATAGCCCCCTTTTTTTATCCTAATACTTAAATTTTAAAATATTGAAATTATTTAATACTTTAGATATTATATCAAAATAAATTATATAAATAAATTTAAATGTAATAAAGTAAAAGGGATGCTGTGGATGATGTTTCTTCTTTTACTCTTGCAGGATGCACTGTTGTCCCCTGGTTTTGATTTTATAGATTTTGAACTTGGGAAACAAGAAGAGCTGATAAATCTATATCCGGAACATGAAAATATTATTAAAAGGTTTACCAGATAAGTTTTAAATTGACTTTCTTATATATAAGGATGTAAAATATTAACATATTAGTAATCATTCATCCATCAGTTTTCAGCATTCAGCCAAAACAAAAAAAACAAGGTAAAACAAATCTTTGATTTGATACCATCTTATTTTAGCATTTAAATATTTTTAAGCTGATAGCTGATAACTGAACGCTTACATATTATTTACTTATCATAATTTGCATTATTAGTTATAAATATACTATAATTAAGAAGTAAATCATTATATTTAAATGAAACAAAGTTAATATAATATCTATAAATATATATATAAGAAGGAATCCAAAAATGAAATCTTTTAAAAAGCTAATATTTTTTTTATTTTTTTTTATCTTTTTTATAGGATGTACTGCGAAAAAAGACATTATTAAGGAAGCCCCAGCCGCATCAATAACTCCTGAAGGAAATGGAACTATTACAGGAAAAACAATCTTTTTGGATCAATATAATTTTTTAGAAAGCACCTATGTATATCTTTATAAAAAAATAGAAGACTTTCCGCATAAACCATTAGCAGTTTCATCCCCAAGTGATAAAGAAGGAAATTATAAAATTGAAGCAGTATCCGGACAATATTTTATCGCAGCAATTAAAAGAAAAAGCGGATTAACAACAGGTCCGATTGAAAATAATGATTATTTTGCTTTCTTTGGAGGAAATCCTGTAAATATTTTATATAATAAAGAAATAAGGATTAATCTAAATTTAAGCAAAAAAATTATTCCTTCTCTGAAAAGAATCCCTGCAGAAGATAAAGAAAAAAGCGGTATAAAGGGAAAAATATTATATGAAGATGGGGTTTTAGAGAATGCATATGCGTTTGTTTATCAAACTACAGATTATAATTTAAAAGGTCCTGTCTATAATTTATCTTCTATTACAGGTAAAGATGGAACCTTTAGCATTGATTTGCCAGAAGGAACATATTGGTTATTAGCAAAAAAAAAGGAAGGTAAAAATATTATACCTAAAAAGGAGGCTACTCCCCCTAAAGTTAATGATGAAGATGTTCTTGTTAGATTCAAATATATTGAAAATTTTGCAGGCCCATTGGAAAGTGGTGATTATTTTTCTTTTTATGATGAAAATCCTATTAAAGTGGAAAAGGGTTTTTATTCTAATGTGCTGCTAAATTGTATACAAAAAATTGGAGATGAGAAAAAAGGTTATACTAAACTAACTGATATGCGTTTAGAAGGAATAATAATAGATAAAAATGGAGAACCTGTTGAAAATATGTTTGCTTTTGCTCATCAGGGAGTACAAACAAGCCTGGATATGCCCAAGCCAAAATTTATTTCAACCAGGACAAAAAAAGATGGGAAATTTATTCTGAATTTTACTGAAGAAGGCGTATATTATATTGGCGCAAAGCGAGTTTTAGGCAGAGTTCCGCAATTTGGTGATTTATACGGTTATTATGTTAGTCCAGATAAAGATAATGCTGTAATTTTAAGAAAGGGGGCGGTAGTAGACGGTATTGTAATTAAGGTTTCACCAATTGAATAGTTAATTACTGCTACCCATTTTATAAAATTTTAAAGGGGGGAAAAATATGAATAGGAAATTTAATAAAATATTTTATTTAGGAATTATGTTTTTATTATGTATTTTTAGTAATATAAATGCATCACAAATAGATTATAAAATAACTAAAAATACAATTTGGGGACAAAGTCAAAGCCCTATATTTATTGAAAAAGATGTAATAGTAGAAAAAGGAGTCAAGCTTGTAATTGAACCAGGAGTCACTGTTAAATTTAAAGCTAATTTAGGTGGTCCAAAAGTCAGGATTTTAGTTGAAGGTTCATTAGTTGCAAAAGGTGAAGAAAAGAATCAGATTAATTTCATTGCTGATGCACTTAAACCTGGGGCATGGGGTGGTATAATTTTCAGTAAAACCGCAGGAGAAGAATTAAGTGTAATTGAATATTGTAAATTTGAATATGCTACATCAGCAATCGGGTGTTTTAGCGCTTCTCCTAAAATAAGTAATAATTCATTTTTAACAAATGAAGTTGGAGTGGTTTGTGAAGACAGGTCTTCTCCAGAAATCGCAAATAATTATTTCTTTCACAATGGCACATTTCAAAGTTCGCCTGCAGGAGTTCAGGTTGCAATGTATTCAAATCCAGCAATAAAACACAATATTATGGAAAAAAATGTTGGTTATGGTGTATGTGTATCAACTTTTTCATCACCGCTTATTTATAATAATTCCATTGGAGATGGAAGAGGCAGAGGTATACAAGCAAATTCATACAGTTCACCATCTATAATTAATAATAAAATATATATTAATGGATGCAGCTGCGGTATTGTAGTATTCCAATCTTCACCAATAATAATGGGCAATAATATATATGATAACAGAGGTTATGCAATATCATTAGCTTTGGGCAGCAATGCAATAATTCACAATAATTATATACACGAAAATGGTTCAGGCATATTAGATATAGCTTCATCACCAACGATTACTTATAACTATTTAAAAGAAAACAAAGGTCCCGGGTTAATAATCTGTGACAATTCAGAACCAATTATTAATTATAATCATATTGAATTTATTCCAGATCATTTTTCAGTACGATTAAATAATACATCAAATATTTTAAATTTAAGAAATAACTGGTGGGGAACTACAGATAAATCAAAGATTGAGAAAACTATTAAAATTGTAGACAACACAATTTTGTCTGCGAAAGTTGATTACTCAAATTTTAGAGATAAAGAAATTTCTTTTTTTGAATATCTTCCCAATCTAGAAGTAAAATCCAAAACATATTCACATGCAAATCATCTGATTCCATGCAATCGTTTGAAAAATTCCTCCCTCGGGAGAACG
>CAYWFU010000013.1:15760-52093 GCA_964457585.1 uncultured bacterium
ATGGAATATATATGGTGATAAAATTCTATTCAGTTCATATCGTGATAATAATTGGGAAATATATATGACTAATTCAGACGGAACAACATTGAAAAATTTAACAAATAATCCATATCATGATGTACACCCTGTTTTTTCACCAGATGGGCAAAAAGTTGTATTTAGTTCTAAACGGAATGGGAATTCAGATATTTTTGTTTTAAATATTAATGATAATACTGTTCAGCAAATAACTAATTCAAGCTCAACCGAAGATTATCCAAGCTGGTCACCGGATGGTACAAAGCTGACATTTAAACAAATTGAAAATTTAAATGATTTTTATACAATTAATGCCGATGGAACTAATCGAACCAGACTGGAAAGTGCGCCTCCAGGTTTTTATGATTTAGTTTTTATCTGGATGCCTGCAAAAGAAAATATGAACTTAAGTAAAAATTAGCATAGAAAATAAATTTAATTAAAGGAGGGATTTAAATGATAAAGACAAAAAATTTTTCAGGGATGAATTGTTTATTATTTTTATCAGCAATTCTATTTATCCCTATTATTGTTTTTGGAGATGTTGCAGTTAATTCTCCTATTGCAAAAGACACTTTATGGTCAGCAAAAGATAGCCCATATATAATTGAAAAAGATTTGACAATTGAAAAAAACGCTAAGCTGACGATAGAACCCGGAGTAACAGTTAGTTTTAAAGCAAATCCGGGCGGAGTTAAAGCTAAATTAATAGTTTTGGGTGTATTGAATGCAATAGGAAAAGAAGGGAATTTGATTAATTTTACTTCTGAATCATTAAAAAGCGGATCATGGGGTGGAATTATTTTTGAAAAAGACAGTATTGGCACTGTTGAATATTGTAAAATTCAATTTGCTGCCAGCGGGATTTCCTGTTTTAGTTCTTCTCCTTCAATAAGCCATAATAGTTTTGAGATTAATGAAGTAGCTTTAGTTTGCGAAGATCATGCATCACCAACAATCAGCAATAATTATTTAACACAAAATGGAACCTTCCAGAGCGCTACTGGCGGTATAGCATGTTCATTGCATTCAAGTCCAAAAATTGATCAAAATATAATAGAAAAAAATATTGGTTATGGTATATATATTTCCACTTTTTCTACTCCAAGAATAACAAATAATAAAATTGCTGATAATAAAGGTAGAGGGATAGTAATATTTTCCGGATCATCTCCAGTAGTAGTTAATAATGAAATTGCTCGAAACAGCTGTAGCTGCGGAATTATAGTATATCAATCCAGCGCAACAATATTGGACAATAATATTTATGAAAATCGCGCGCATGGTATTGGTGTAACACTTGCTGGAACAACATTAATTCAAAATAATTATATTCATGGAAATGGGAACGGAATATTAATAAATGCTGCATCCCCGATGCTTGCATATAATACTATTAAAGATAATAAGGGTGGCGGGATAACCATCTGGGATGATTCTGAACCTGTTATTAATTTTAATCATATTGATATTAATGAAGGTATTCCAAGCATTCGCATAGGCAGAATTACTAATCCAATCAATTTAGCAAATAATTGGTGGGGAACAACTGATAAAGCGCTTATTGAAAAAAATATTGTTAATCTGGCAGATAAAGGGCCTGTATCTGAAAAGGTGAATTTATCAAATTTGCAGGAAAAAGAAATACCCCTGCAATTATCCTTAAATCAAAAAATAAATATTTCTTTTGATTTAGATTTAGTAAAAAATATTCCATGGAATATTCACGAAGATAAGATTTTATTTGTATCATTCCGTGAAAATAACTGGGATATTTGTATGACTAATAAAGAAGGTACAATTAATAAAAATTTAACAAATAATAATCTGCATGATGTATATCCAATTTTTTCTGCAGATGGCAGGAATGTTCTTTACAGTTCAAGAAGAAATGGCAGTCTGGATATTTGCGTTATGAATTTAGATAATAATACATCCACTCAAATTACAGATACTATTTCAAACGAGGAATTTCCAACATGGTCTCCTGACGGAACACAAATAGCATTTAAACAGGTAGAAAATCTGGAAGATTATTACGTTATAAATACTAATGGAAGCAATAGAACAAGATTTGATTCTGCACCATTAGGATATCACAATGTACTTTTTATGTGGATGCCAGTTAATGGGAAATTAGCTTTAAAATAGTATTGAAAATATAATATTAAAAGGCAAACTCATTTATTTGGGTTTGCCTTTTTTCTTTACATACATTCATAATGATTTGGCAATGAAAGGAATGGATAAAAATGCAAAAGTCAAAAATGAAAAATTGCAGATTTTTAATGCTGTTGGTTTTGTTTTTAGTGGGATTTTGTTTGGAGATTTCCGCTGATCCTTTGGATAATTGGAGTTGGAGAAATCCTTTACCGCAGGGGAATTGGCTTAATGGAGTAACATATGGGAATAATACATTTGTAGCGGTGGGAGGTGGTGGATCGATTTTAACCTCACACGATGGAATCTCATGGGTAAGCAGACCCTCTGGAACTTCTTCTTGGCTTATTTGGGAGTAATATACGGTAATAACACTTTTGTAGTGGTTGGAGTTAATGGAACAATTTTGACCTCATCTGATGGAATCTCATGGACAAGCAAAACATCTGGAACTAATTATCATCTTGAAGGAGTAACATATGGGAATAATACCTTTGTAGTGGTGGGAGAGTGGGGAACAATTTTGACTTCATCTAATAATGGAGTCTCATGGATAGAGAGTACATTTGGAATTACTAATTCGCTTAGTGGAGTAACATACGACAATAACACCTTTGTAGCGGTGGGAGGAGGTGGAACAATTATTCAATCTGATCCAATTATATCCACCGATATTTCAGTTTCACCAATGATGCTTGATTTTAACAATGTAAATGTTGGGAGTTCATCATCTAATAAAACAATCACTGTTAACAATACTGGTTCAGATAATATTGTTATTGGTACTGTTAATTTAACCGGCACAAATGCAGATGAATTCAGTATCCAAAATGACAATTGTTCCGGTCAGACAATTGCACCTTCTGTAAGCCGCACAATTGATGTCGTTTTTTCACCAACTTCTACAGGTGCAAAAACAGCGATTCTATCAATTACATCTAATGTCCCAACTATTGATATTGCGCTTATTGGAATTGGTGTTGATGGCAATAACCCTGACACAACTCCACCAACGGTTATATCAACAGAACCAGGAAATAACGCAACTGATATATCAATTTATACAACAATAACAGCAACATTTAGCGAACCAATGGATGGGGCAACTATCAACAGCTCAACGTTTACTGTTAATGGTGCTACGGGTGTTGTTACTTATAACGGTGCAGTGGCAATATTTACTCCATCTGTTAAACTAACTAAAAACACAACTTATTCAGCTACAATTAAAACAGGAGTAAAAGATTTAGCCGGTAATGCAATGGATCAAAATTATACATGGAGTTTTACTACAGCTTCAGCATCTGATACCAATAATAGTAGTAAAGATAAAAGTGGAGAAAAAAAAGGTTGTTTTGTATCTGTAATAGTTCAAAATATTAAACTTGATAAATATTTAAATATTTTGACCCGGTTTAGAGATAAATATTTTTCAGGTAATATATACTCAAACTAATCAGGTTTGCGAATTTATAACGCTCCTCTGTACTCCATCTTGAAACGATCTTCATTCGCAAAATCCTCAATGTAGTTAAAACTACACCTGCGGTTTTGCTCAATCAGATCGTTCCAATCTGAAGCACATATGAACATTCTAAATTCGCAAACCTGATTAGTTTGAGTATAACAACTTTTTATTATAAAATATATCCATATACACATTTCTTACTTGAATAATATAGTAAGAAAATATAGAAAATAAATTGGCTTCGTTTAACCGGCATCTTTCCGAAAAAATCATTTTGGAAAGGATGCCTAAATGTTAGTAGTAATTAGTTTTTCATTGATTTAACTGACTGCTGATAGCTGAATACTTACAAAATAAATACATTAGTATCTATAACCAGCCGCATTAGTTTTTTCCCCTTGCCCAATGAATTGCGTTATCAATATCTTTTTCTGTCAATCCTAAAACTGCAATTTTTTTTCTTATTTTTGTTAAAGCAGATTTTTCCCCAACAATCTTGACTGGTTTTAAAATAATTTCGTCATCTTTGCTTATTACATCAAAATATTCAACTCCGAGAAAATTTTCAACAATTTTTTTAGGTATAGTTATTTGATTTTTAAATGTCATTTTAGCTAGCATGTTTTTTTCACCTTTTGTAATTTTATTCTATATTAATAAAATTATCATTATTTATTACTTCTGTCAAGTAATGAAACAATGCAACAAGTAAATTATTTAGCATATATACACTCATCTTTATACATGAATTATCGAATAAATAAATGATTGATTAAATTTAAAAAACCACCAATTTGCAAAAAAGATAATAATAAAAAATATCAATGTTCCGTAATCCTGAATAGTCATATTCAATTCCCTGAAATGTGTTCGGTTTTCACCGCCGCGATATCCTCTTGCTTCCATTGATAATGCCAGTTCTTCAGCTCTGCGAAAAGAACTCATAAAAAGAGGCATGAAAATAGATATCAATTGTTCAATTTTTTCTTTAAATTTTCCGTTTGAAAAATCAACACCTCTGCACATTTGAGCTTTCATTATTTTATCTATTTCCTGAAAAAGTATTGGAATAAATCTAAAGGAAATTGTAACCATAAGAGCTATTTCATGAGCAGGGAAATTTATTTTTTTTAAGGGGGAGAACATTTTTTCAAGTGCGTCTGTCAACTGAATTGGAGATGTAGTCAAAGTCAAGAGTGATGATCCCAGAATCAAATATACCAATCTTACAGTAACCAGAGTTCCCTGATATAATCCTTCTCTTGTAATATTTATTATTCCACATTGCCATAAAGTATCACCTTCAGTAAAAACAATATTTAAAATCCATGAGACTATAAAAAGATATTTTAAAGCTAATATGTTTTTTAAAATATATTTAAATGGAAGTTTTGCCAGTAATATAGCGGCGAATAAAAAAATAGTTGGAGTAAAATAGTCTAGAAAAATATCCCCTGATAGGATCCAAATCATAAATCCTATTAAGATAATAATCTTCACACGCGGATCCAATCTATGTATTGAAGAATCAATAGGCAGATATTTGCCAATGTTTATATTTTGCAGTAATGTCATCTAGATCATCTCGAAATTATGGATAAATAAAAAAACAATATAGTTCATTTAACCATAGGAATTAGAAGTAGGTCAAGAGAATTTTTATAGTATTTTCCCTGCAATGGAATAATTGACATACTGATTTTTATTTATTATACTTACAATATAAATGGAGGGTATTTTTATGAGTACAATGACAATGAAATTAATGGAAAAAATATTAGCTTTACCAACGGATGAAAAAGTAGCATTAGCTCAACAAGTGTGGGATAGTGTAGAACATTTCGTTAACCCAGAGATTGAAAAAGTGTGGTTGGATGAGGCAGAAAAAAGGTGGCGAGAAATTGAGCAGGGGAGAGTGCAATGCATTTCAGCCGAAAAAGTGATGAAAAAAGCAAGAGCCAGTTTGAAAAAATAATTTTAGATTACCATCCAGAAGCAATTGACGAACTCATTAATGCTGCTCAGTTCTATGAATCCAATCAAATCAACTTGGGGCATAAATTTCTTGATACTGTCGATGCAGCATTGGAAACTATTAAAAAAAATCCATTATTATGGCCGTCAGACAAGCTTGAAAGACGGAAATGCCGAGTAAGAAAATTTCCATATGTTCTTATATATAAATTGAGAGGCAAGTTTATTCACATCTTAGCTGTAGCCCATACAAGCAGAAAGCCGAATTATTGGAAAAAGAGGATTGTTAATTCTGATACATTATAAAAATACATAGAGAAATAAAAATTGCCAAAAAAATATAATCTGATATTTTAAACCCTGTCTTTAAATAGTATGTCCGGTTTTTTCTACTGCCGAATCCTCTGGATTCCAATGCCACTGCCAGTTGATCAGTATTTCTGATAGCTAAAAGGAATATGGGAACAAGTAAAGGTACATGTTTTTTTGCCCTTTGCCATATATTCCCGCTGTCTAAATCCAATCCCCGTGATTTTTGCGCTTCAATTACATTTGCCCCTGTCCCGATAAAAGTTGGAACCAGCCTTAAAGCTGTGGATAAAACAAAGCTAACAGAATACGGAATACCAAGTTTAACCAATCCTAATGAAATTTCTTCAATGCTTGTTGTTGAAAGAAAAAATATACCCGATGCAATCATACCAATTAATTTTATTCCCCTGATAAAACCCAGAAAAACACCGTCTGTTGTCATTCCGAAAAAACGTTCTGATTGCGCTGGATAAAAAAAAGCCCAGCTCACCACTGAAAAAATGAAAATGCCTGTTAATATAAATTTTAATCTTACAACATTATAAAACATTTTAGATATTAATCCATAAATAACTATCATAGAGAAAATAAAAATGACAGACAAAAATCCTTCCGGTTTCAAAAAAAGAAAAAAACTTATAATCAAAATAATTATTTTTGTCCTTGGATCAAGCCTGTGTATTATTGTATTTTTTTCTTCATATAAATAAATATTCATATTAATCCGGTTTCGTATACTCAATTAGTTTGAGTATAACATTCAAGAAATTCTTCTATGTTTAATAATGTTGCTCCCAATTGATTGCTTAATTTAATTAATGGCGGCAGTTTTATTGATGAAGCTTTCAATTTTTCTTCTTTACCTAAAACTTCTCTGGTTGCACCATCTTCAATGATATTACCATCTTTCATAATAAGCAAACGGTTCGCATATTCCACTGCGACCCATACCGCGTGAGTTACCATTATTATCGTATATCCTTTTTGATTAAGCTTTGCAATAAGCGACATTAAACTTCTTACTTCCAGATAATCCAGTCCTGTTGTAGGTTCATCCAGAATAATTATTTCAGGACGGCTCGCCAAAACAGATGCTACAGCTAATCGCTGGCGCTGTCCCTTGGTTAAGCTGAAAGGGTCACTTTCTCGAAATTGATTGAGATTTACAGCTTCTAAAGATTCTTCCACCCTTTTTTCGACTTCCTTTTTACTTAATCCAAAAAGACTTGGTCCAAAACTAACCTCATCTTCTACAGTTTGACAGAAAATTTGATGGTCCGGATTCTGGAATACATAGCCTACTTTCCGGCTTAATGAAGTATTTTTTTCTTTGCTGACATCTTCCCCGAAAACTTTTATTTTTCCCGTTGTCGGTTTGTTTAATCCATTGAAAAGCTTAATAAGGCTTGTTTTTCCGCTTCCATTTGCGCCAAGTATCCCGATAAATTCTCCATGGCAAATTTCAAGATTTATTCCGGATAAAATTTCTTTTTCAGATGTATATGAAAAATGCACATTCTCCATCTCTAAAATTTTTTGATCTGATTTTTTTATAATTCTATCTTGTTTACAGATCTCTGAATATTTTTCCGGATTTATCTTCCCATAGCTATTAAAAACACTATAAATCTCATTAGTATCGGTATAATTTTTTATTGGAAAGTTAAATTTATTATTCAACTCAATTAATTGCGGCTGTTTAATTCCATTACTTTCAAGTAAATCTGTGTCCTTAAGAATAGTTAAGGGGCAACCGATCGCGGTTATTTTTCCATCTCTTAAAATAATTATTCTATCCGCATGCAGGACTTCTTCACTTTCATGTTCAATAAGACAATAGGTTAAATTTTTATCTTTGAAAAATTTTTTAGCAAAAGAAAAAATTTCTTCTTTACCCTGCGGGTCTAAATCCGTGGTTGGTTCATCAAGGCAAATCACCTTAGTCTTAAGAGCAAGAACAGATGCGATACACAATCTCTGTTTCTCTCCGCCTGATAAAGTTATTGGATTTCTATTTTCAAATCCATTTAATCCGACTGTTTCTAAAGAATTTTTGACACGGGAATCTATCTCATCCCAGTATAACCCTTGATTTTCCGGTCCGAAGGCAATTTCTAAATTAACACGGGTAGAAAAAATCTGCGACTCAAAATCCTGAAATACAAGACCTGCTAAAGATGAAAGTTCTTTAACAGATGAATTTAGTGTATTTTTCCCGTCAATAAAAACTTCACCTTCAAATTCGCCTTTTATCAAATGGGGAATTACACCGTTAAATGTCCTTAATAAAGTGGATTTTCCTGCGCTATCCTGTCCCATAATTACTAAAAATTCACCGGGTAAAATCTCAAGTGAAATATTATTCAAGACTTTTTTCGGGTTGGATAAATAAGAAAACGAAAGGTTTTTTATATTAATCACATATCCCTCTTACAACAAAATACTTCCGAGAAAAAAAGCAACGAGAAACGGCGAAACAGCCTGGACAACCATTGAACCAGCTTGTCCTGTTCCAAAAGTAAAAGGTATGGTTTTGGAGATATTCATTGATAACATCAATCCAACAAGCAAACCTCCAATACCTCCTGCCCAAACCAGAATACTGCCAAGTTTTTTGCGGGGACTGGTTTCGTTTTTTTCTTCAATAATATTATTCCAGAGCAAATTCCATTTTTTTACACGGGGATATAAAAATTTCAGTAAAAATGGTCCCAAAACAGCCGCAGCAAGAAAATTATTTATAGTTATAATTAATCCCAATGTAGTAAAAGGTAAAATTTTCAGAACTTCCAATCCCCATGCTATGATAAGTGCGCATGAAACAGCAGAAATTAAGCAAATTAACACAAATTCAATTATTTGTTTTACTGAACTCATATCAGGCTCTTCTTTACTCGAAAAAATACCCATATTCCCCCATAATTTATATGGAAGAAATGCGAAAAAAAAGTTTCCGATAAAACCATATAAACTCCCTGCGCTTAAAGTCCCGAAAAAATCACCAATCAAATTTCCAAATGCCGCACCCCATGCTGCTGCAGGACCAAAAAGAATCCCAAAAACCACAGGGATAACATTGGCTGGTCGGACTTCAGTAAATCCGGGGATAATCGGAATTCCTTTAAAAGGAATTAGAACTGAGGCAAAAATAGCTGCGGTCAGGGAAGAAAGAACAATCATTTTGGTGTGTTTCCACATAGTGTAAATTTCGCGCATGATAATCTCCTTTTAATTACGTATATTATGTTGCTTATTTAACCACAAGAATTATGAGAAGGTCAATAGATTTTTTGTTAAGTTATAGATGTATAAAAGCTATTTAAGGAAAAAAATATAAGTTATTTTACCCTTATAAATTCCAGCTTGTTCGGGTAGTATATTAAAATGTTCTTAATTGTATTTTATATTCTTTGTCATCATTTGGCATAGATTATTTCTATTTTTTAAGTTTTGCAGCAATAAGATCATATGATTCATCAATCATTTTCAGGATAAATTTGTCAGGGACAGAACCATCAAATATTATAGTGTTCCAATGTTCCTTATTCATATGATAGCCGGGAATAATCGCAGAAAATATAGATCTCAGGGCAACTGCATTATCAGGATCGCATTTTAGATTAATTCGTAAAGGATTTTTATTTACCATTATTAAAGCAAACATTTTATTATGTACTTTAAAAACAAGCGTTTCCGGACCAAAAGGCATATCAACAACTGAATCCTTTTTGCTTAATAAATATTCCTTTAATTTTTTTATCTTCATTAAGTCTTTCCAATCTCGATTAAATTGAAATAATAATATTATAACAGCATTTACAGATAATTCAATGTCTAGTGGATTTTTATATTATACTATTAAAAGGAGACTTTTAAACTTCTATTTATCTAAATATAAAGTACCTTAAGTTCGAAAAATCCAATATTTATCGTATTTACAATTATATGATTTTGACTAAATAAATATTTTGTAACCTTTTTGGACAGCCCCTTCTTCATTTGATTTTTGTTAGAATATTGTCCCATAAGTTTTAATAGTATAACAATATAAAAAAAGTAGGATTTATATTATTTGACATACTTTTTTATTTATGATATATTTTTTAAAGAAAGGTGGGGATTTATATGACTATAACAGTAGCGACTTCAAAAGGGCAGGTAGTGATACCCTCAAAAATTCGTCGAAGACACAATATCAAAAAAGGTACAAAATTTTGTATAACAGAAAAAGGCGGCCAGATTATTTTTCAACCTTTGACTGAAGATTATTTTGAAAAGATGGCTGGAATTTTAAATACAAAGGGAAAATTAACTAAAGCTCTTCTTGAGGAAAGGGCAAGAGATAAGGAATTGGAGGAAAAGAAATGGTCAAAATTTTAGACTCCTATGCCTTAATAGCTTATTTAGAAAAAAAACCCGGGTATGAAATAATTAAAGAATTCTTAACAAAATCAGCAGAGACCGGAAAAAATTTACTAATGACCACAGTAAATTGGGGTGAAGTTTTTTATATCCTCGTAAGAGATTATGGGATTGCTGAAGCAGAGAAAATTCAGCATATTATAGAAACCTTTCCTATCGAATTTGTTCCAGCAGATTTAAACTTAACCAAGCAAGCCGCATTATTTAAAACCAATAAAAAAATGTCATACGCAGATTGTTTTACCGCCGCATTAGCAAAATTATATAAAGGAGAAGTTGTAACAGGGGATAAAGAATTTAAGTCGGTGGAAGGTGAAATAAAGATTATTTGGATAAACTCTTAAAATAATTTAGGAGGCTAAATATGAATGAGGAAAAATTGTTTTGGTTATAATTGTTTTTTTACTAAATCCACAAGCTCTTCCTTGCTTCCCATTTTGTAGAAAAACCCCTGGACATTGGAATCTTTAAGTAATTTTTCAACTTAAATTTATAAATGAATTCCAATCAAATATCTATTAATTTAAAAAAAACATTATTTGAAAAAATGTTATTCATACGAAAGTTTGAAGATAAACTGGTTGAACTTTCGGAAGAAGGAAATATACTTACAGGAATGCAGATTCTGTCTAATGGACAGGAAGCCTCTGCAGTTGGAATTATTGAAGCTCTTAAATCCTCTGATGTTATAGTAACCAATCATAGAAATCATGGGCATCTTCTGGCTAAGGGCGCAGATCCAAAATATATAATGGCAGAAATTATGCTTAAAGCTACCGGTGTGAATAAAGGTAAATCCGGAACTCTGCATATGTCCGTGCCGGAAGTGAACGCTATTTTAACAACAACAATTGTGGGCGCAGGTGCGCCAATGGCAGTTGGAATTAGTTTTGCTCAGCAATATAACTATGACTTATAGAATGAGAGGGCATGGTGAAGCTGATAAGCAGCTTTATGTTGATAAAAATGAGCTTGAAAGCTGGGCACAGCGGTGTCCTGTAAAATGCTATCAAAATGAACTTATATCTGAAAATATTCTAACGTTAAAAGATATTGATTATATTAATAAAAAGTCATCATTCACATAATCTGGAAGCCTGGTTTGCTCACAGCCCGGGATTAAAAGTTGTTTTTCCATCAACACCGGAAGATACAAAAGGACTTTTACTTACTTCTATATTCGATCCTAATCCGGTAATATTTATTGAAGATACAGAACTTTATAATATAAAAAGCGAAGTTCCTGATGGCGATTACAGAATCCCTTTTGGAAAAGCACGAATTGCAAAAACAGGTGATTCCTGCACTATTGTCAGTTATGGTTCAGCAGTGCATACAGCATTGGATGCGGCAAAAATTTTATCAAATGATGGAATATCTGCTGAAGTTGTCGATTTAAGAACGTTAGTCCCTCTGGATAAAGACACAATTATTAATTCAATTAAAAAAACAGGCAGACTTGTTGTAGTTCACGATGCAACAAAATTTTGCGGTTTTGGAGCTGAAATTTCTGCAATTGTTTCTGAAGAAGCTTTTAAATTCCTAAAAGCACCAATAAAACGTATTGCAGCTCCAGATATCCCTGTCCCAATTTCACCCCTTCAACAAAATTTCAATAAACCAAATGCTGTCAATATTGTAAATATAGTTAGAGAAATTTATGATATAGATGTATAAATAATAAATATTCTTATCAGAGATAGAAGATACTCTGTGGCTCTCAGACTGCTACAGGGTTCTTCATTCCAGCAAGAAAATATTAATGAGAAAAAATATCATCTTAATTTATATCATATCTCTTTATAAATCTATTTTAGTTCTTTGACTTATACATTTTCATCAGATATAATACAATTTATATGGACTTTCAAACAAGGCATTAAATTTGCATTTTCATTTATATCTTGAAATACAGGAGATTGAAATGGATGTATTTGTAAGATTAATTTTCTGGTTTTTAACCCATACTATTTACAAAATAAAAGTTAACGGGCAAAAAAATTTTCCGATTAAAGGTCCTGCGTTACTTGTATGTAACCATCTTTCTTACGTTGACCCATTTTTAATTGGAGCAAGTGTTCCAAGACATATAAGATTTTTTATATGGCGGAAAATTTGTGATTTCAAACCTCTTGCATGGCTTTTTAAGATTATGAAAGCTATCCCGATTTCTCCAGATGATAAACCAAAACAATTTTTAAAAAGTCTGGAAGAAGCAGAAAAGGCTTTAAAAAACGGTGAGGTGGTATGTCTTTTTGCTGAAGGAAGAATATCTCGTACAGGACAGATACTCGGATTTAAAAAAGGTGTAGAATATATTGTAAAATATCTGGATATTCCTATAATCCCGGTTCATCTGGATGAAGTCTGGGGAAGTATTTTTAGCTTTTATAAAGGTAAGTTTATATGGAAAATGCCTGAACGGATTCCATATCCTGTAACAGTTTCCTATGGTGAGCATCTTTCTTCAAAAACAAGTGTCTATCAAATAAGACAGGCTGTACAGGAATTAGAAAGCAATGCGATTAAAAATAGAATAGAAAAAATGCAGACTTTAAATCAAATTTTACTGCGGAATTCAAAACGAAGATGGTTTAACAAATCTGTTAGAGATACAAATGGATATAATTTAAATTTTGGCAAAACAATAACTGCTTCATTTATTTTAGCTAAAAAATTCATTGAAAAATTTCCTGATGAAAAGCATGTTGGAGTCCTGCTTCCTCCATCGGTTCCATGTGTTCTTGTTAACATTGCTTTAACTTATGCTGGTAAAATACCAATAAATTTAAATTATACAATGTCAAATGAAATAATAGAAAAAATACAAAAAAAAGCTGGTTTGAATAAAATCATAACTTCACCAAAAATGCTTGAAGCATTAAACTGGAAGCATGATGATCGCATGATCTATTTGGAAGATTTTGAAAAACCATCAAAAATTGAAAGTTTATTAATTTATATTTTCCTTTTCATAACCCCATCAAAATTATTGGAAACTGTATTTTTACCCAAAGCACCGGTTAAAAATGATGAACTTGCAACAATTATATTCACAAGCGGCAGTACTGGAACTCCTAAAGGTGTAATGTTAACACATTCCAATATTCTATCAAATTTACAAGCATTACAGGTTCTATTTAATTTGAATAAATATGATACAACTATAGGAGTATTGCCATTTTTTCATTCCTTTGGTTATACAGCAACATTATGGTTTCCGCTTATTGCAGGTTTTCAGGTTGTATACCATAAAAGTCCGTTAGAATCAGTTATAATTCAAAAAATAATTAAAGAAAATAAAGCAACGTTTATAATGACAACACCGACTTTTTTACAGATGTGGATGAAAAAATTTAATAAAGATGATATTGGTTCTTTAAAATTTATAATTGTAGGAGCAGAAAAATTAAGAGAATCTATCGCAAATGAATTTAATGAGAAATTTGGCATTCCTGTATTAGAAGGATATGGGACAACTGAGCTTTCCCCTGTAGCCTGTGTAAGTGTACTTAATGTTCAGGATCGTGATGAATTTCAACTGGGAAATAAAATCGGTAAAGTAGGTAGACCAATACCCGGTGTTATAGTGAAAATCGTTGAACCGGAAACAAATTCACCTCTCCAGATTAATCAATCCGGGTTAATGCTTATAAAAGGTCCTAATGTAATGAAAGGATATTGGCAGGATGAAATAAAAACTAACGAAGTTATTAAAGATGGATGGTATATAACTGGTGATATTGCAATGATCGATGAAGATGGATTTATTGCAATTACTGACAGATTATCACGCTTTAGTAAAATTGGCGGGGAAATGGTACCTCATATTCTTATCGAAGAAAATCTTTATAATATAACAGAAACTCAAGATGCTAGATTTCTTGTTGTATCAATTCCGGATGAAAAAAAAGGAGAATCATTGGCTGTTTTGTATCATAACTATTCAAATGATATAACCCTGCTGCATGAAAAACTTAATCAAACAGATCTCCCTAAATTATGGATTCCGGATAAAAGATTATTTTTTAAAGTCGATGAATGGCCAATATTAGGCACTGGTAAGGTTGATATGACACGAGCAAAAGAATTAGCAAAAAAATTCAGGGAACTGATATACTCAAGTTGACGGAGTTTTATTTGCAAATTCCAATATTCAAGCACCAAATAACAAATAATTCCCAAAATTTCAATAATCAAACAAACAATTAAGACTAATGAAGAACCTCGCGACAAGCTGTGAGGTATCTTCTGTCTCTGATGGGAATAATTTATCTGGGAGTGCCAAAGGCACTAATTATAATAATTATTTACCTTTTGAGTAATATAATCCATAAACATGGGAATGGACGAAATGAAAAAAGAGTAGAATAATGTTTAATAAATATTTTAAGAAAAATAATGAAAAAGAAATTATAAGCTGGGCAATGTATGACTGGGCAAATTCAAGTTTTGCAACAACTATAATGGCTGGATTCTTTCCAATTTTTTTTAAACAGTACTGGAGTAATGGAACTGATCCGGTGGGGAGCACAGCAAGATTAGGATTTGCTAATTCTATAGCAGGAATTATTATGGTTTTAATTGCACCTGTACTTGGTGCAATAGCTGACAAGGGACATGCAAAGAAAAAATTTTTAATTTTTTTCACTTATTTTGGTATTATTATGATTTTTTCAATGTATTCTGTTTATAAAGGAGAATGGTTTTTAGCATTATTGTTATTTATTCTTTCAATGGTTGGGTTTAATGCCGGAATTATTTTTTATGATTCATTAATCACATTAGTTTCAACTGATGAAAATAATGATTTTGTTTCTTCTTTAGGATATTCGCTGGGATATCTTGGCGGAGGAATTTTATTTGCTCTAAATGTCTGGATGACACTTTCTCCGGGGACTTTCGGACTTGCCAGTACAGAACAAGCAGTTAAAACATCATTTTTAACTGTCGGAATCTGGTGGGCTGTTTTTTCTTTACCTGTTATGATTTTTGTTAAGGAAGAACCAAAAACAGACAAAGTATCCTACTTCAATATAATCAAACAGGGATTTATTCAACTTCGCGATACCTTTCATCAAATACGGCATTTAAAATCAATATTCTTATTTTTATTTGCATATTGGTTTTATATTGATGGAGTAGATACAATAATTTGTATGGCAATTGATTATGGAATGTCTATCGGTATTAATTCTAATGATTTAATACTTGCTTTATTAATAACACAATTTATTGGTTTCCCAGCTGCAATATGTTTTAGTTATTTAAGTAACAAAATAGGTACAAAACAGGCAATCTTTACAGCAATTGCTGTTTATTTTGTTGTATGCATATGGGGAGCGTTTATAAAAGATAAATCTGAATTTTATATTTTAGCAGGGTTAATTGGACTTGTCCAGGGCGGTATTCAGGCTTTAAGCCGTTCATATTATGCAAGGATGATACCGGTTGAAAAATCAGCAGAATATTTTGGATTTTTTAATATGATAGGTAAATTTGCAACTGTTATTGGTCCTGTTCTTATGAGTATGGTTGGATTAATTATGAAATCTCATGGATACTCAAATAATTCTGCATCAAGGGCGAGTATTTCATCTATTACTTTACTATTTCTAATCGGCGGAATTATACTTTATTTTGTGGATGAAAATAAAGCTAAGGAAGAAATAAAATATTTAAGTTAACCTATTTTTTTGGTATCAAAACATTCCCATCATCAGCAAAAAATCCTATCTGTCCTTTTCCCATCTTTTTCACATCATATAAAGCATGATCGGCTTTTTCCACTAATTGTTCATTGTTGCTTGCATCATGAGGATATGTTGAAATTCCAATACTTATTGCCAGTTTAGCTTCTACTTTGTTATCAATATGAATTACAGTTTTTAAAATTGAACTTTGTAAACGTCTTGCTAGATTATAAGCGCCTTCTTTCCCTGTCTCTGGTAAAACAATAATAAATTCATCTCCTCCAAATCTGCATACATAATCTATTTTACGAACGCTTTCCAGTAATATTTTCACGAATCCCTTTAATATTTTATCTCCTATTAAATGCCCATATGCATCATTAAAATATTTAAAATTATCAATATCAACCAAAATCAGTGAAAGATCATGTTTAAATCTCATTGAACGGCTAAATTCATTAGAGATAAGTTCCTGAAAATATCTTCTATTAAAAACTTCAGTAAGACTATCAATTGTTGATAATTCTCTGAAATGATTTCTTTCTTTATATAAGGATTGTCTTTCCACAACTTTATTCAAAATTATTTTTGTTGTATCTTCATCAAATGGTTTAGATATGAAATCATATGCTCCTGCTTTTAAAGTTTTTAAAGCATCTTGTATACTGCTATACCCAGCAGTAATAATCAGGCAATTCTCTGACTGACTTTCCTTAACATATTTTACAACTTCAAAATCATCAACCCCTGGTGTTTTCACTTCCATAACAATTATTTCAAATTGCTCTTTTTTAATTTTTCCTAAAGCTTCGTCCGCATTTTTTACAATAGTTGTAATAAATTTTTCATTATCAAGTATTTCTCTGGTATATTTAAAAATATCGCCGTTTTCTGTAATTATAAGAATTTTAAGGGGAACAAAATATTTTGTTGAATCCATTTTTCAACCTCCTGGTTATTATCACACAATTGACAACGCAATTGACAGAATTAATTAATTATTTTTAACACGTATTTTTTATTTAGTCAACATATTTTTAATGAAAAATTTTTTTAAATAAATTCATTTTAATATACATTAAAAATTGTAATTATTTTGAATTAGAGCTTAATTTTTGAACTACATGACATACCATTTATCTTTCACATAATGTCCTATAATAGGCGGGTGGATAATTAAAAGTCCAAGGCTCCTTAATACAGGTAGAGCATCTTCAACGATTTTAGGATCAAATTGTTTGCCTGCCATATTTTTAATTTCCTTGCAGGTTTTTTCTATATCATTGCTGTCTCTATATGGACGGGCTGATGTCATAGCGTCAAATGAATTAGCAATAGCAAGTATTCTTGCTCCAAGCGGTATTTGTTCGCCTTTCAAGCCTTTTGGATAACCAGTTCCATCAAAATTTTCATGATGTCCTGCGGCTATTTCTGCTAATGGTTTAAAATCTGTAATTTCTGAAAGGATTGACAAAGTATAGTCAGGATGCTTTTTTATATAACCGAATTCTTTTTTATCAAGTATTGTGGTCTTTCCTGAAATATTTCTTGGAATACTCAACAAACCTATATCATGCAATAAACCAGCCCATTTAATAGCTGTTATATCATTATGAGGGAGATTCATTGCCAGTGCTATTAGTAAAGCATAACGTGATACTCGTTTAGAATGTCCGATTGTATATGGATGTGTAGTATCAATGAATTGTGCAAAAATTTCCAGAATACTTCCGATTAAATCCTTTCCGCTTTCTACAGGAAAACTGCCAATGTTTTTTTGGATTTCTTTAAAAAGTTCGGGAATTTTTTTACGATCAGATATATTTTTATAAACATCTTCATTTTGAATTGTTTCCATGAGGAGATCTAAAATTTTTGCTGAATATTCAATTTTTACACGTTTTTTTAGATTTGCGATTAAATCGGAAGCATCATTTATGGATTGCGAGTTCAGCAGCATATCAAAAGTATCACAGGCTCTGATTATCTGAGAACCAATATCAATTTCATCGCCCTGTTTGCCTCTTGGATAACCATGTCCATTCCACCATTCGTGATGTTCCAGAATTAATCTTACTGATGATGTAAGCCCCATGCTGTTTACAACTTCAGCTCCAACTATTGGATGAGATAGTATTATTGGATTAGCCATTTGTTCTTCATTTGAAGTATAATGAACCAGATGTCTTGGTAATCCGATACAGCCAATATCATGCAATAAACTCGCGTAGAAAATATCAGAGATTCTATTTTCAACCAGTTTTTTTGCCATTTTAGAAGCTAAAATTGATACTCGCCATGAATGATATAATTTTTCACCATCTTCAATATCCATTGCAAGAGAAAGCGCAGATATAATTTCTGATAAAGTATTAGAAACATTCATATCCATAATTTATCCTCCTTTTTAACAAGCCTTTAATTACTTTATACTATTTCTAAAAAAAAATGCAAGTTTTTTTATTTGTATTTTTTAAAAAAAAGGGTTAGAATGTAAAAAAAATATAAGGATAATTTTATGAAAATAATAAAATTAGTAACTTTTTTGATTTTAGTTTTTTTATCGGTTTCAATAAAAGCTAATGATGGAGTTGGAAATTTTAAAAATAAAATATTTTATGAAGAAATTTATGCTCCGGAATTTTCCTTAAAAGATCTTAAGGATAAAACTGTTAGACTTTCTGATTTCTCAAACAAAGTAATATTATTAAATTTTTGGGCAACATGGTGTGGCCCTTGTAGAGATGAAATCCCGGGCTTAAAAAATCTTTATGCAAATTATGGAGATAAAGGATTTGTTGTAATTGGGATTATATTAGCAGATACAAAAAGCAATGTATCTTCATATGTTGATTCAAATAATATTAATTATCCAGTTTTAATGGGTGACAATGTTGTAAGCGCTGCATATGGACCCTATGATGGGGATGAAGACCCTACAGATATCATGTATATACCTACTACTTTTATAATTAGCAGTGATCGTAAGATAATTCAAAGTTATATTGGAAAAAGAGAGGAGAAATTTTTTGAGGAAGAAATTTTAAAATTAATTCCTAAAATCGCATCAACAATTCCAGCAATAGATGCAATACATATATCTATTGAAACTAATATTGAAGTTAATTTTTTTGCTCCAATGGATACTACAACAATAACTGCTTTGAGTTTTTTACTTAAAGATAAAAAAAATAATAGCAAAATAGATGGAATAGTAAGTTGTCCAAATTCAAAAAAAGCAGTTCTGCATCCTTTGCAGAATTTAAATTTTTTTACTGAGTATAAGGCAACTATAACAGAAAGCGTGAAAGATTTGGAAGGAAATCCTATCCCATATGAGTATTCATGGAATTTTACTACCAATGATGTACTTGATACTACACCTCCAACAGTAATAAGCACTGACCCTTCAGATGGAGCAAAGGATATTGATTTGGTTAAAAATATCACTGCAACCTTTAGTGAGTTAATTGATAATAGTACTTTTAATGAGAGTACTTTTTATATAAATGACAGCAATAATAATAAAGTTAATGGAAAAATAACTCTTAATGGAACAATAGCAAAATTTATCCCGGCAGAACCATTTAAAGAGAATATAACATATACAGCCACAATAACAAACACTGTAAAAGATTATTCCGGGAATAAAATGAAGGAAAAATATACATGGAGTTATACTACTTTAGGTGATGCAAAAGATGCAAAAAAAAATAAAAAATGTTTTATTTCCAATATTGTTCCTAAAAATTTTTCTATTCGTTTATTAACAGTATTAACTAAAATACGGGATAATTTAAATAGTTCAGGTAAAGAATTTATTGATTTTTATTATAAAATATCACCAAAAATTATAAATTTATGGAGGTAAAATTATTAATGATGATAAAAAATAGAACTCAGCTTTCTATATTGTTCTGGTTATTTTTTTCTATTTTTACATTCAGTAATGTATATAGTAATGCAGATATTGTAAATAAAAATCAAGATAAAAAAAGTGTTATTAAAACTGAAAATGATAACACCAATCTTGCTCCTGATTTTACTTTGAAAGATATTCAGGATAAAGATGTTAAACTTTCTGATTTTAAAGGTAAAGTAATAATTTTAAATTTTTGGGCAACATGGTGTCCTCCATGCCGGATGGAAATTCCTGATTTAAAAAAATTATATAATTTTTACAAAGATAAAGGACTGGTAATTATTGGTATAGCAATTGATGAAGACGGGAAAGATTCTGTTGTTCCATTTGTTAAAGAAAATAAAATAAATTATCCTATACTTATTGGCAATATGGGAGTATATAGATTATATGGGGGGATTAGAGGAGTCCCTACTACTTTTATAATCAACAGACAAAGAAAAATTGTTAATACTTTGGTAGGATATAGAGATTTAAGAACTTTTGAATATGAAATAAAGAAACTGCTATAGAAGAACCCTGTGGTAGAGTTATAGGGTATCTTCTGTCTCTGATAGGAATTACTTATTGTTTTAAATTGTGCCAATTTTTTGGCACTTCCAGATAAGGAAAAATAATGGAAAATAAGGATTTCTTAGTTCTTGGCGGGAAAAAATATAATTCCAGATTATTAGTTGGAACAGGCAAATATCCTGATTTTGCAATAATGAAAAAAGCAATTGAAGCTTCCGGAGCTGAAATTGTTACAGTTGCAGTACGAAGAGTAAATTTAAATGATAAATCTAAAGAATCTTTAATGGATTATCTTGATACAAATAAAATTGTTATTCTTCCCAATACAGCAGGATGCTGCACTGTCGAAGAAGCTGTCAGAACAGCACATTTAGCAAAAGCAGCCGGACTTCCTAATATTGTAAAACTGGAAGTCATTGGAGATGAAAAAACTTTATTTCCTGATACTGCCGCTTTAATTGAAGCAACTAAAATTCTTGTAAAAGATGGTTTTATTGTATTACCTTATACTAATGATGATCCAATAGCAGCCAGAAAGCTTGAAGAAGCAGGTGCGAGTGCAATCATGCCGCTTGGTGCGCCAATTGGTTCAGGATTGGGAATATTGAACAATTTAAATATTCGTATTATTCTTGAACAATCTAAAATACCGGTAATTGTAGATGCCGGAGTTGGGACAGCTTCGGATGCAGCTATTGCAATGGAATTAGGGGTAGATGGTATTTTAATGAATACAGGTATCGCCTGTGCGCGGGATCCGATAAATATGGCAATTGCGATGCGCAAAGCTGTTGAAGCAGGGCGTCTGGCATATCTTTCAGGCAGGATTCCCAAAAAAATGTACGCATCTGCTTCAAGTCCGGTTGATGGAGTTGTAAGATGATATAAATTATTTTCCCATTCCCACACGCTGTGCTTTCTGGAATATTTTTCCTTCAGTCTGAATTGCCGGGGCAATAATTATTTCTGTTTCCTGCATTTCAAAAATATTTTTAGCACCTAAATTTCCCATAGATGTTTTTAGAGCACCAACCAGATTTTGTGAACCATCATCAAGATTAGCCGGTCCAAAAAGTATTTGTTCCAATGTACCTGTAGTTCCAACTCTTATTCTTGTACCGCGAGGCAAATTTGCATGCGGAGTAGCCATCCCCCAATGATAACCTCTGCCAGGCGCTTCTTCCGCACGTGCAAAAGCAGAACCCACCATTACAGCATCTGCGCCTGATGCAAATGCTTTGCAAATTTCACCGCCGGTACTCATTCCGCCGTCAGTTATTATAGGAACATATTTACCGCTTTGTTTAAAAAATACATCTCTGGCATTTGCACAGTCAATTGTTGCTGTTACCTGCGGGACTCCAATTCCCAATACTCCGCGTGTAGTACATGCGGCTCCGGGTCCTATTCCAACCAGTAAACCATCTATTCCTGCATGCATAAGTTCCAGACTTGTATTAAATGAAACTGTGTTCCCAACAATTATAGGGATTTTTGTGGTTTTACAAAATTTTTCAAAATCCAGTGTTTTATATTCTGAAGCAATATGGCGGACAGTAGTGACTGTTGACTGAACAACAAAAATGTCTGCACCGGCTTCCTGCGCTATTTGTGCAAATTTTTCTGCATGTTGAGGTATTGATGATACAACAGCAGGGACACCGGTATCTTTAATTTCTCTTATTCTTGCTGAAATTAATTCTTCTTTTATTGGTTTTACATATACACTCTGTACAAGACGGGTAGCTTCTTCAGGAGTTGCATGAGCAATACTATCCAGTACTTCCTGCGGATTATCATAACGGGTCTGAATACCCTCCAGATTCAAAACTGCTACACCCCCGAATTTTCCCATTTTTATAGCGAATTTAGTATCAACAACTCCATCCATAGCAGCAGCTAATATTGGTATTTCAAAAGTTAAATTTTCAATTTTCCATTTTATATCAACCTCATTAGGATTAATGGAAATCGGTCCTGGAACCAGTGCAATTTCATCAAAACCATAACAACGTCGCGCTTTTCTACCTCGTCCTATATATACTCCACCCATAAATATTGCCTCCAATTAGTTTTATACTCAGCGAGGTCATAAATTCGCATTTTTCGCTGGTCTTTGACATTGATAGCTGTGTTGCTCAGGTTCGAAATAGTACAAGACTATTTCTCACCTTCGCGCCTTGCTCTCAATGCCAAATCCTCACCGAAAAATGCGAATTTATGACCTCGCTGAGTATATATTAATCCAATTTTTTTATATTTTCATCTATTCTTTTTAATTTTTCTTTTTTTTCCAGAAGTTCTTTTTCATATTGTCTTATTTCCATTTCAATTTCATTTTTGAGCTGTAATAAAGCATCTCTGCTTGTAGGAAGTTTATATTGTTCGATATCACTTAATTTTTGAAGAGCTTCCTGTGCTTTTTTTTGCACTTTTTCATCAAAATCATAATTTGCAATATATTTAAGATATCTCACGACCTGCGGGTCCCCAATTTCTCCAAGAGCTTCTGCTGCTTCACTTCTGACCATAGGAGCAGCATCCTCTTTAGAAACTTTTATCAAAATTTTTATAGCTCTTTCATCTCTGATTGCTTTTAATGCTTTTACAGCTTTAACTCTTAATTGAGAACTTACATTATTCTGAAGCACATCGACAGCAACATCATATCCATTATCATTCCTCAATTTTCCAAGAGCCTGTGCCGCGTTAATCCTTACCCAATCATAATTATCTTCAAGTAAATTTTTTAATTCAGGAATTGCGGATTCATCTCCTATTTTTCCCAGAGCTTCTGCTGCATAAGCTCTGACCATATAATCATCATCCTTCAATCTTTCAATTATATATTTTATTATACTTTTTTCTCTTAATTCTCCCAATTCAACCAGAGCATCCTGACGAACTTTAGCATCTTTATTTTTAAGTTTTATAACCAGATCATTTATTGTACTTCCTGAAATAAGAATATTAGATAAAAGTAAAAAAGTAAGAATATATTTAAACCTTACCTGCATAAATACCTCCTAAACCAGTAAAACAAATGAAACATTTTGATTTTATAATTTAATATTATATTAAATCATTTGAATAAATTTTTTTTTTATTATAAACTTTGAATAATTATTATTAATGAGTTATTTTAACTTTAGCTGTTAATTATAAACTAAAAAAAAAGAAATGTAAATAAATTAAGCCTGATAAATCAGGTAACTACAAATAATTGATATGCTGTAGAGACGCAAAATTTTGCGTCTCTACTTTCAAATTCCTTTACATTAAATTATGAAAAAGAAAACAGTAGTAGTAGGCATGAGCGGTGGAGTAGACAGCTCAACCGCTTGTTTATTATTGAAAAATGAAGGATATCGAGTAATCGGGGTTACATTAAAACTCTGGGAACCGGAAGACTGCAATAGTGATAAAATCAAAGGCAAAAGCTGCTGTTCTCCGGATGATTTTTCTCTTGCGAGAAAAGTTGCCAGTCAGTTGGGCATACCCTATTATGTTTTAAATTTCAAAAAAGAATTTGAAAAACATGTTATACAATATTTTACAAGAGAATATTTGTCAGGAAGAACTCCAAATCCGTGTATTCTGTGCAATCAAAAAATTAAATTTGATTTGCTTCTTAAAAAAGCAAGAGAAGAATTTCAGGCTGATTATTTAGCTACAGGTCATTATGCTCAAATTTTTCATAATTCTGAAACAAATGAGTATGAATTATATAAAGGAAAGGATATTGATAAGGATCAATCATATTTTTTATGGGGATTAAATCAAGAAAATATGCGATATATTATTTTCCCTGTAGGCAGTTATACTAAAAAAGAAATAAGAAAAATTGCATCAAGCACCGGGTTAATAGTGGCAGATAAAAGAGACAGCCAGGAAATTTGTTTTATTCCTGATAATAATTATGGTAAATTTCTATTAAATTATAAAAAATTAAAAAATATAACTGGACAAATAGTGGATATAAATGGTAAAATTTTAGGTAAGCATCGAGGATTATTTTTTTATACTGTTGGACAACGCAAAGGACTTGGAATTTATTCACCGGATCCATTATATGTTATAAAAATAGATAAAGAAAATAATTTACTGGTTGTGGGTGATAATCAATCGCTTTATAGCGATAAGCTTGAAGCTGAAGATATTATCTGGTGCGGGAATGCTCCTTCGCAGGAAGGTGTTCAAATTAAAGTGAAAATTCGTTCACGAAGTGTGGAAGCTTATGCAAAAATTTTCCCCTATGATAATAACAAAGCTCATTTGATATTTACATCACCACAGCGTGCTATCACTCCCGGACAGGCAGTTGTTTTTTATAATGAAGATAAATTAATAGGAGGAGGCTGGATTAAATAAATGAATATTGTATATTTAGATAATGCCGCAACTTCTTTCCCCAAACCTGAAACTGTATATCAGGCTGTGGACGAATGTTTAAAATTTAAATGCGGTAATCCTGGACGGTCAGGACATAAAATGGCTATTGATGCCAGTCAGATTATTTTTAATACTCGTGAAAAGATTGCAGATTTATTCAATATTAATGATTCATCAAGAGTTATTTTTACTTTAAATGCCACTGAAGCATTGAATTTAGGAATAAAAGGTATTTTAAAAAAAGGTGATCATGTTATTACATCTTCAATGGAGCATAATTCTGTTTTACGTCCTTTATATCGATTGGAAAAAGAAAATATTATAAAAGTTACATATATTAAGGCAAGAGAAGATGGATATATTGTCCCTAATAAGATTTCAGAAAAAATTTTATCAAATACACGGCTGATTGTAATTACACATGCTTCTAATGTAGTTGGAACAATAAATCCAATTGAAGAAATAGGTGAAATTGCAAGAAAAAATAAAATAATTTTCATGGTAGATGCTTCTCAGACATCAGGAGCTTTACCTATTGATATTAAAAAATATAAAATAGATCTTCTTGCATGTCCGGGACATAAAAATCTTCTCGGTTTACAGGGAACAGGATTTTTATATATTCGACCTGGAATAGGTTTAACACCATTAAAAGAGGGCGGGACAGGCAGTCAATCCAATAAAAATATTCAACCTAAAATTTTACCTGAACG
This sequence comes from uncultured bacterium, assembly GCA_964457585.1. Classification (GTDB taxonomy): domain Bacteria; phylum JACRDZ01; class JACRDZ01; order JACRDZ01; family JACRDZ01; genus CAYWFU01. The sequence continues at coordinate 41,351 of CAYWFU010000013.1, forward strand.
TTATGAATCAGGGACATTAAATACTCCTGGTATAGCAGGACTTGGAGCGGGTATAGATTTTATACAAAAAATCGGGATCAAAAATATTAGAGAAAAAGAAATGGAATTAACAGAGTATCTGATATTACAATTAAAAGAAATACCAGGAATTAAAATTTATGGTACACTTAATTCTTATCTTCAGATGCCGGTTATTTCTTTTGAAATAAAAAATTTTGACTCAGGGGAATTAGGCAATATTCTGAGTGGAAAATATAATATCATGACACGTGTAGGGCTTCATTGCGCGCCATTTGCTCATCGTACAATTAAAACCTATCCGCGCGGTACAATTCGTATGAGCCCTGGATATTTTAATAAACAGGTGGACATTGATTATACAATTGATTGCCTTAAAAAGATTATTAAGAATCATAAATATTTTTAGTTTTGATTGAAATTAATCATTTTTTATCTTATTATTACACTTATTAAGTGATTTTATTACAAAGCGATGATCTAATTGTAATATGGAGAGAATATTTAAGTGAATAAAAATATTAATAAAACAAATAAAATATTATTAGTCGATGATGATGATGATACCTTATATTTTTTAAATGAACTTCTAACCAGTAAGGGGTATGAAATAATCCTTGCTAAAAGCGGTGCGGAAGCTATACAAAAAATAAGCAGTTCACTGCCGCATCTTGTTATCACTGATTTAATTATGCCGGGTATAAATGGATCTGATTTAGTAACGAAAATCCGTAATGATGCAATAATGAGTCATATCCCTATTATGGTACTGACAGGGAAAAATGATTTAAAGACAGAAATTGAAAATTTGAATTATGGCATAGATGATTTTATAAAAAAACCTTTTAATTCTGAAGAGCTGCTTGCAAAAATTCATTGTATTTTATATAGAACATATAGAGGACTGGATGCCAATCCTTTAACAAAATTGCCTGGTAATAATGCAATTAGAGAAAAAATTGAAGAAGTAATACATAATAATAAACCTTATGCTGTGTGTTATTTGGATTTAGATAATTTCAAAGCTTTTAATGATAAATACGGTTTTGAACGGGGAGATGAAGTAATTAATCTTACTGCTTCAATAATTATTGAATCTATAAAAAAATTTGGTAAAGGGAATGAATTCGTTGGACATATCGGTGGTGATGATTTTGTAATTATTATTAATCCTTTATCAATTAGTGAAATATGTGAAAACATTATTAAACAATTTGATATGCATATCTTATCAATGTATGATGAAGAAGATAGAGCAAACAAATATATTATATCCCAGAATAGACAGGGTAAAAAAGAAACATTTTCAATAATGACTATTTCTATTGGAGTAGTTACAAATGAGAATAAAAAATTAATTCATTCTGTTCAGGTAAGTGAAATTGCAGGTGAATTGAAAAAATTTGCTAAAAGTTTTAAACAAAGTAATTATGTAATTGATGAAAGAAAAAATGATAATACACTTATTATGCCAATTACTAAAAAAACTATTATGAATGTTGAGTTTAAAAATTTTTCTTCAATTATGAGTGATGTGCAGAATTTTTTAAAAAAGAGACAATATGTTGGGATGCTTTATATAAATATCAATTCTCATGATGATAAACAAAAAAAAATATGCAAAGAAACTCTGGACATGACTCACAAAATTTTTTTTGAATCACCAGGAAATTTACTTCGTAATAGTGATGAAATTTATATTTATAATGATGAAAGAGATAAACTTTTTATTTATCTTTCTTCCGCCCGGAATAAAATAAATATCAAATCAGATGATATGGAAAATGTAATTCAAAGAATAGAAAAATATTTTAACAGTGATCAGATAATAAAAGATAGATCATGCAAAGTTAATATTGTTTTGGGATATGCACTGGTCATTTTTCCGTCAGCTCAATGTACAGTATAAATATAAATTAAATAATCAGCATCGCATCCCCATAACTATAAAATCGGTATTTTTCTTTTACTGCCTCTTTATAAGCATCCAGGACAAATTCCCGTCCGGCAAAAGCAGATATAAGCAGAAGCAAAGTTGAACGGGGTAAATGGAAATTAGTGATTAATCGGTCAACAATTTTAAAATCATAACCAGGATAGATAAAAAGATTTGTTTCTCCCTCCCCTTCTTTAACTATTCCATAATCAATTGCGCATGTTTCCAATACTCTTGCAGTTGTAGTGCCAACAGCAAAAATATGTTTATTATTTATTTTCGCAGTATTTATAATATCCCGCGTATTTTTCTTAAATTTAAAAAATTCACCATGAATTTTATGTTTTTGCACATCTTCTTCTTCAATCGGGGCAAATGTGCCATATCCGACATGAAGAAGCACTGAAGCTGAAATAATCCCTTTTTCTTCAATATTTTTTAGCAGCTCATTTGAAAAATGCAGTCCTGCGGTTGGTGCTGCAACAGAACCTTCATAACGAGCATATACTGTCTGATAACGTTTTTTGTCATCTTCTTTTTCATCTTCTCGCTTAATATATGGCGGAAGCGGTGTTCTTCCTAATTTTTCCAGTATATCCTGAAATTTACCCTGATAAACAAATTTAACGATATGCAGTCCTCTTTCCAGTTTAGCGATAATTGTAGCTTTTAAAATATTTTCATTAAAAATAATTACTGTTCCTAAATCAACTTTTCGTGATGGTTTAACTAAAGTAATCCAGAGATTTTTATCTACTTTTTTTAAAAGCATTATTTCAATATTAGCACCGGTATCTTCTTTTATTCCCAATAACCTTGCAGGCATAACCTTAGTATTATTGGTAACCAGAACATCTTCCGGATTTATGTATTCAAGCAGATCTTTAAAAATTTTATGTTCTATCGTTTTAGTTCGGCGATTGACAACCATAAGCCGTGATTCATCTCTTTCAGTAAGAGGTTCCTGAGCAATTAATTCTGGCGGTAATTCATAATCAAAATCACTTATTTTCATCTATGTTCCCTCATTTTACAGTATCCATTTTACAGTTTACAGCTATTTTATTTAATATTTCTAACGCTGTATCTTTATCATTAAATTCAATTTCCCTGTCTTTGAATATTTGTTTTTTTTCATGCCCTTTTCCTGCAATTAAAACTACATCAAAAGAACCTGCTGAAAATAATGCTTTTTGAATAGCTTCTTTTCTATCCAGTATTTTCTCATAACAATTCTTTTTTTCCGGCAATATACCGCTGATTACTTCATCAGCTATTAAATCAGGATCTTCAGAATGAGGATCATCAGAAGTTATTATCATATAATCGCTATATTTTGATAATAATTTACCCATCTCCGGGCGTTTAAGTCTGTCTCTATCGCCGGTTGCTCCGAAAACAACAATTAAATTTTCAGGTGAAAAAAGAGCTAATATGGTTTCCAGTACATTCATAAGCCCATCCGGAGTATGCGCATAATCAACTATTACAGGAAAAACCTGTCCTCCTTCAACATATTCAAAACGGCCCGGGATAGGTTCCATTTCTTCCAAACCTTTATAAATTATTTCCATATCAATTCCAAGTGCAATACAGGATGCAACAGCCGCCATGATATTATATACATTAAATAAACCAATTAATTTAACTTTAAAATCAATTACTCCCTCCGGAGTACAAATTGACATCGTAGTCCCATCAACACCCGGAGCAATATTGAAAGCCATTACATTGCTTCCTCTTGTAAAACCATAGGTTATTATACGTTTTGATTTGCAACTGTTTATTATTTTTTGTGCAAACGGATCATCATTATTAACTATTGCTGTTCCATCGGATTTTAAATATTTGCTGAAAAGTTCGAGTTTTGCATTTCCATAATTTTCCATAGTTTTATGAAAATCAAGATGATCATGAGTTAAATTAGTAAAAATAGCAAGCGAGAATTCTGTTCCCCAGATTCTTTTTTGAGCTAAAGCATGAGATGATACTTCTACTATAGCAACTTCAGTATTCTTTTTACCCATTTCATACAATAAAGATTGAAATTTTACTGCATCAGGAGTTGTATGTGTTGATGAAATTAAATCTTCACCTATTTTATAAGAAATAGTACCTATAATACCAGTTCTTTTTCCGGCGATTTTTAGAATAGATTCTATTATATATGATGTAGTTGTTTTTCCATTTGTACCTGTTATCCCTGCAATATCAAATTTACGTGAAGGATATCCATAAAAAAAACCCGCAATTTCACCTAAAGCTTCGCGAGAATCAGGGACAATAATTTGACATTTGAGAGCATTATTCTTATCTTTGAATTCTTTTTCAGTTATAAGCGCAACAGCGCCTTTTTTTATTGCTTCTTCAATATATTGATTCCCATCAACGGTATAACCTGATATTGCAGCAAAAAGCGCACCTTGCGAGACCTGACGGGAATCATGTGTGATACTAGTTATTTCTATATTCGGGTTGCCTTTTACAATGCTATTATTGAACTGTAGAGACGCAAAATTTTGCGTCTCTACTTTCAATTTCCTATACATTAAATTAGTTAAAGCTTCATTTAGTTTCATTTCAAACCTCTACCTTATATTTTTTCCTATATCCCGCAATTGCGTAATTTTATCGCGCAGATGAGCGGCTTTTTCAAATTCCAGCTTACGGGCTAGAACTTTCATTTCTTTTTCTAAACGGGCAATAACCATGGATATATGTTTTTTATCGTTATAATCCAAATTTTCTTCTTCCATAATATTATTGGAATAATCCTGGATTTTATTATTAACATCCTCTTTTTCATATTTTGATTTGTTTATAATATATTCATGGATATTCTTTTGTATTGTTTGAGGAGTTAAATTATGTTTTTTATTATATTCTGTTTGTATATTACGTCTTCGCTCTGATTCAGAAACAGTTTTTTCAATAGATTTAGTTATAACATCCGCATAAAATATTACTTCTCCATTAACATTGCGCGCTGCTCTTCCGCTAACCTGTATCAATGAGCGTTCACTGCGCAAAAAACCTTCTTTATCTGCGTCCAGTACAGCTACTAATGAAACCTCAGGCAGATCGAGCCCTTCTCTTAAAAGATTTATGCCAACCAGAACATCAAATTCAGCTCTTCTTAAATTCCGCAGAATTTCCGAGCGTTCTAATGTTTCAATTTCTGAATGCAGATAACGTACACGTATCCCGAGTTTAGCAAGATAATCAGCAAGATCTTCAGCCATACGCTTGGTGAGAGTTGTAACTAATATGCGTTCCTTTTTTTCCACACGCTCTCTAATTTTTATAACAAGGTCATCAACCTGATTTGTTACCGGCAAAATAGTGATTTTAGGATCAACAAGACCGGTAGGCCGGATAATTTGTTCTATAATAAAAGGATTACTTTTATTAGTTTCAAACTCACCGGGTGTGGCAGAAACAAAAATTACCTGTTTCATATATTTTTCAAATTCCTGAAAAAGAAGAGGTCTGTTATCAAAAGCAGATGGCAGCCGAAATCCATATTCAACAAGCGATTCTTTTCTGGCGCGATCGCCATTATACATAGCATGCAATTGCGGAATAGTTGCATGCGATTCATCAATGACCATAAAAAAATCTTCAGGGAAATAATCTATTAAGGTATATGGCGGGGATCCCGGAATGCGCCCTGAAATATGTCTTGAATAATTTTCTATCCCCGGGCAATATCCCATCTCAAGCATAAGTTCAATATCATATTTTGTTCTTGTTTCCAGCCGCTGCGCTTCTAATAATTTGTTATTATCATGCAAAATTTTTAATCTCTCTTCCAGTTCCTCAAGAATCTTTTTAACTGCTGTTTTTAACCGCTGTTCAGTGGTCACAAAATGTTTTGCCGGATAAAAAGGATACATTTCAAGTTCATGAATTGGCTTGCCTGTAAGCGGATCGAATTCTCTTATTTTTTCAATTTCATCGCCGAAACAGTCAATTCTTATTGCAGTATTTCCATATGCAGGGAAAATATCTATTGCATCGCCTCTTACTCTGAATACACCTCTTTTAAAATCAAAATCATTGCGCTGATAATGGATATTTATTAATTTACGAAACAGATTTTCACGGCTGATTTCATCACCTTTTTTTATAAAAAGCACTAATTCTCTGTATTCTTCCGGTGAACCAAGACCATAAATACAGGATACGCTTGAAACAATAATCACATCCTTGCGTATCATCAGCGAACTGGTTGCTGATAAACGCAGCCGGTCTATTTCATCATTTATGGATGCATCTTTTTCTATATAAGTATCAGTAGTCGGTATATAAGCTTCGGGCTGATAATAATCATAATAACTTACAAAATATTCAACTGCATTATGAGGGAAAAAATTCTTAAATTCGCTGTATAGCTGTGCCGCAAGAGTTTTATTATGTGAAATTACCAATGTTGGTTTTTGAATATTTTGAATTACATTTGCGATAGTAAATGTTTTTCCTGATCCTGTGACTCCCAGCAAAGTCTGATGTTTAATACCTTTTATAATGTTATCCGTAAGCTGAGAAATAGCTTTAGGTTGATCTCCGCATGGAGAAAAATCTGAAACTAATTTGAACTCATACATTGTATTACCACTCTCTTTCAGCTAATTTAAAATAAGTTTCTATCATGGTTTTAGTAAGATAAGGAGTGTAATTTTTTAAAACCAATCTAAAGAGGGAAGGGGTTAAAATATTTACATTGTGTTTTACAGCCTGAACAAGCACTTGTTTGCATACATTTTGTATATCATTGCCTCCAAATCCGGGAGAAATTTCAGCCAGCCATTCTGTATCAACCTCATTTGATATTTTATTTTTAATCCCGGCTTTTTCAATACAGATTTCAAATATTTCTCTGCGATCTTCCTGCTCTGGAGGAGGGACGAAAATTTTATGAGTAAATAGTTTTAATACATAAGGATCAACAGTATCAATCCTGTATGAAGCGCCAATTATATGAATATTTTCTGTGGTAATGATTTTTTTTAAAAATATATAAAATTCTTCACTGAATTTATGTGTAGCAAATGTCCATGGCTTACCTCTTGTATTCCCCGGTTCCCATTCATAATTTGCTTTTTGATAAGGAATGATCCATTCTAAATCAGATATAAATAAAACAACGGGTGCTTCAGCTTTTGCTAATTGAAAAATTTCCTCAAAACAATCCTCTTTGTGAATATTCTGGACATCAAATAATTTATGCACACAGAAAAAAATGAAACTTGTATTTTTTTCTTTTGCAAAAGCTTCAGCTAACATTGGGATTCCAATACCTTTTGGTCCCCAGAAAAACAGAGTCTTATTTGTATCAACTTTTTTAATTAAAACTTTTTTTAATTTGGAATATCCGCCTATATCATTCCATGAAAATTTTGGTGTTCTGATTTCGTAGAAAATTTTTTGAAATGCCTGATGCATCTTAGCCCTTTTATCTGTAAAGTCTCCAGTTTGCCAGTCTCCAGTTGTCAGAAAATCTTTCTTCTTTGCTGGTGACTGGTGACATGGAAACTAGTCACCTTATTATTTTAATAGTGTCTTCTTTCTTAATTCTTTACATTTACAATCTATTTTAGTACTAAAACAAATAATTTTCAATGCCTCAAGCAAAATTTTTTCAATATTTTTTCCTTCTGTAAAAAATATATCTTTAAGCTCTTTATGTTCCCAATCTTTAATTATCCCTTCAGCATAATTAACTATCATATATATTCCAGAATAGCATGCGCCGATTTCACGAGCTAAATATACCTCAGGTGCGATACTTTGTCCAACAATATCTGCACCCCATTTTTCCATCATTTTTATTTCTGCACGGCTTTCAAAATGTCTGCCATCTGTATTGCAATATATTCCTTTGGTAAATAAATTGCGTTCAGAGGAAATTTTTTTTGCTGCACTTGCAAGAGCATCTCGTAAATTAGAGCAGAAAGGGTCCCTCATAATCAGCAAAAAATCGTCTGCTAAACTAATTGAACGGCGGCATGAATTATCAATGTAGTCATCAGGAATTATTAAATCGCGGGGGTTAAATGCTGTATTTATGCTTCCAACTCCTCCCTCGGCAAGAATTTTTTTCACCCCTGCTTCTCTGAAAATCCAGAAAATCTGCTGTGAAGCAATTCCACGATTTATCCCTGCGCGCCAGCCATGCATTTTGCATGTAAGAATATTTTTACCGCATAAAGAGAAGAGCTTAAAAGATGGACTTAATCCAAATGGAGTAGAAAAAACAATATCATTATTAATTATTTCTAATTCTTCTGCTATAGATAAATCTGGAAATTCTAATGAAAATGTACTTGAACCGCCAATAATAGCGTATTCTGCTTTAGGGATTAGCATTTTTTCTCCTGATTTTGCTATTCTGATTTATCTCTAGGCCAAAATAAAATAAGAATAATTGAAGAAAGCGTAGGGACTATGGCATAAATTATATATGATATATTTATTGTTTGAAATACAATCCCGGCAGCAAATAAACAAATAAAAGAATATAACCAGCATCCTGCAACGATCAATAATGCTGTTAATCCCCATGGTTTATCATGCCATAATCCATAAGCAGCAAATCCTGCTGCAACTAATAAAAACAAATCAGAAGTTACAAAAATTTTACATACATTTATATAATTCGGGGTTAAATATGCTGGAAGTAAATTGGTGAAAAACAAAATATACCAGGCAGTTATAAGAAGCAGTGTAAAAGAAATAATTATTGATAAAATTTTATTATTAATTTTTTTCATAATCATATCTCCTAATTAAGTTAAGCTCGCTTTGCTCGCAACTTATTCGTAAATCGTGATAAGATTATAATTCGTTACGAGTCACGATAAATAATTACTTGGAAGAAAAGAAAACATTTGATAGAATAAATGATAAATAGATTTTTGGCAAGTTTTTTTTTATATAATATATTATTATGGAAGGGATAAATAATTGAAAACACATTTTAAAAAAGTTCATTTAATTGTACTTCTATTTTTTTTTATATTAATTGATTCAGCTAAAGCTGATTTTTCTTATCAGGAAGTTTCTCCAAAACTATTGATACAAGATGCTGATATAATTGTTATAGGGAAAATAGAAAAAGTCGAATATGCAAAACCAGACAAAAGAGCAATGGATATTGGGACTATAAAAATTCAAAAAATATTAAAAGGAGAGGGAAAATTTTCACATATATTTATAGTATTTAACAGTAAAAATCGAACGCAGAAATCAAATATGGATATAACTTTTAATATTGGTAATGAAGGAATATGGATGTTAAAAGCTAATAAAAAAAATGCTGCCAATCCAGATGGTTCTCATTATCGCGCTTATCATCCTGATTGTTTTCAGCAAAAAGATACTGAAATAATAATACAAAATATTTTACAAAAAAAATCTTTTTATGATTTGGAAAAAAATATTTATAAAGGGACATCAAATCAAAAAAAATTATTTACAAAATTATTAATTTACCAGGGGATTGAAGATGATATCCCTTTTCTTTTAGATATGCTCTCTGAAAATGAATCGGTAATTTTTAACAATTCCAGAAAAGCATTATATAAAATTACAAATCAGATTTTTATTGATAAAGAAAAATTTACACAAAAAGAAAAAGATGAACTAATTACCTGTTGGCGTAAATGGTGGGAAGATAACAAAGATTTTATTCGTGAAAAATGGATTAAAGATGGAATAATCAGAGATATTAAATTATTGAAAACTGTAAACAAAGAAATGCGTAAAAAAGTAGTAGCGAGACTTCTGGATTTCACAGGACAATATGGTTTTGTAGGATCAGAATATAGACCAGAAACACCGGAAGCTATAGGTACCTGGGAAAATTGGTGGACACAAAATAAGAATAGAACTTTGAAAGAATGGACAACAGACCTTATTACCAGCAGTGATCCTTATCTCAGGCAATATGGAGTAATGATGATTATTGACATGGCTAGGTTTGGAAATAGAGATATGATAAATTATTTAATTAAAACTCTAATGGATCCATATCCGATTGTGCAGGAACGTGCAATAGAAGGCCTTTATATATTGACAGGAGAAAGATTTGGTTTTGATTATCGCAAAAGTCCTGAACAAAATTTAGATTCCATTAAATTATGGATGGACTGGTGGGGGAAAAATAAATAAACTGCAATTCAGACAGTAAAGCTAAGAAATACTAGTGTAGCGGCTGGATTACTATCCAGCTTAAACAAGACGAATAGTAATTCGCCCGCTACACATGATGTATCGGGTTTCCTTTTTTGGGATTTGGAATGTGGGGTGGAAAATGCAAAAGGCTGAAGGCAGGAGTACAGACGCAAAATTTTGCGTCTATACAAGAAGAATGGGCGGGGCATTTTACAGTTGTAGTAAAGAATATGAGTGCAGATAATAAAACAAAAATTTGGAAATGGGAAGAGACATGGTCTACTTCTCTAAACCAACATGCTTTAATATTTCTGCTACTTTTGTATCTTTTTCTGCTAATTCTTTTAATGCTTTATCAGCTTTATTTTTCCATCTTTCTAATTCTTCTTCCCGCTCTTCTAATTCCTTATTCTTTCTTATCGCCGGCGCAAGCGCTGTACGTCTATCCCATAGCACAAATCCAACTAATCCTATCATGCTTGTAAATAATAATCCAAATCCCTTTATCATTACATCTTCTAATCGTGTTATACGGCTATCCACTTGTTCAAATCGTTTATCTACTGCGTCTTTAAATTCTTTCATTGTTACCTCAAGCCGTATTAACCTATCTC
>CAYWFU010000014.1:0-23216 GCA_964457585.1 uncultured bacterium
ATTTGCAATAGTACATAATATAGGGAAAATAAATAATTATGGACTGGCAAATGCGAAGGATAACAGGGAGTCTTATCATCTCATAGTACTCAGAGACGGTAATACCGATTACAGGCTTTTGTACGAAGACGCAAAAGCAGGGGAAGGGGATGACGTTATTACATAACCCACAAAGGAAACATATGCGGATTAGACAGGCCGATAAACATATGCAAACCTCACTGCGGGGAATAGCAAATAAAGCGAAAGCTTTAGCACGAAGCGAGAAATAACGAGGAACCTTGTGCGAAAAAACCGCACGCAGGGGTCTGAGAGCAATGGCAGTAACTTAAGGAAAAATAAAAAATTCCTCCTCTATAAATGCCGATAATAAATCGGAGCGATAATTTAAAGAGGAGGATCAAAATGAACAATATAAATATCGGCAAAAAAGGTAAAGAAGTTAATAGCATTTTTCGTGAATATGGATTAGTTCCATTAAGAAATATTTTAACACGAGAAGATTTTGAGAAAACAGCAGATAAAACAATCAAATGGAAACGGCGTAAAAGAATACTTATACCAGAAGTTGTTTTTTGGTTAGTAGGAATGGTAGGTATATCTTGTGCTTCAATGGGGATGGCATTAAATAAAGCATGGGAGCACATACGTTTACAAGGAGAAGAGATACCTGCGAAAGTTGCAAGTGAGGCAGCTTTCACAAAAGCACGGAATAAATTACCACTTAATTTTTTCAAAAAAATAAGCGATTTGGTACGAGAATATTTTTATAAACAATATAGTAATGTTGGATATTGGAAAGGATTAAGAGTAAAAATAGTAGATGGAATTACAGTGATATTACCTGAATGTAAAAAAAAGGTGATTTGCTATTAGGAGACAGGGGATATCAGGGATATGAGACATATTGTGAGGTTATAAAAAGTGGCGCAGATTTTTTATTTCGAGTTCAAAAATGTATTAAACCAAAAAGCAGAAAAAGAATAGGGAAACGAGAATGGATAGGAACATTTAAACGTCCTCGTGATTGCAAAAACAAGAAACTTCCTGAAGAAATAAAATTACGATATATATCATATGATACAAAAGGATTTCGAACCAATTATTTATTGACAACATTATTTGACATAAAAAAATATAGTAGGGAAAAGTTAGTATGTTTTTATGCGGAAAGATGGCAGATAGAGACAAGATATAATGAATTAAAACATATGATAGAAATAGAGGAATTACGTTCACAAACAAAAGAAGGAATAATTAAAGAGGTAATCGTACATATAACAATAGCCAATTTGGTACGATTAGTAATGCTAGAAGCTACGAAGGAAAAAGGAATACAAGCAATTGATTTGAGTTATAAACATGCGCTAGAAAAAATAAAAGATACAGTAATAATAATGTTACGTAGTCCAGTGTATCTTTGGATTTTTATTTATCGGCGAATGATAAAAGAGATTGGAGAAATGAAAATATTAAAACGACCCGGGCGAAGTTATTCACGACATCAAAAACGGTGTTCTGTATTGCCAAAAAGTAAACTATTTGTGGAGGTTAGCTATGCAGAAATTCCTTAAGTTACTGCCATTGGTCTGAGAGGGGGCAGCCAGGAAACTGGCTGTCCTACCTTACACAAGACAAAATAAAACCAGATAAAACAAAAAATATTTCTATATACAAATTTAATAAATAAATTTGAATGGTTAATAATTCCAGCACAAGCAGTATAAAAATAGGCTTAAGGAAGAAATTTATTATGATTAGAATGGATACAAGAAACTGTAGGGGTTCAGGAGTTTATATTAGCAGAGAAGAGTATGAGGACATAAATCGAATTGCAAAAGGATGTGACCCACTTTCAGCAAATGTAAAAGAAATTTACAATTATGTAAAAGAAATAAATCCTTATCAATGGAACCTGTTACAGCTACAAAATATGTGAAAGACCAGATAAAATGGGGCGCTCTTTATCGCAATGGGACTGTTATGAACTTGCCCATCAATTGATTGAAGATGACATCGTTAAAAATATTTCTTCGGAAACAGTTAGAAGAATTTTGGGATATCATAAATTAAAACCATAAAAATATTTAAATTGTTACAGTTATTTCGTCGCAAGCCCTAACAAAGGAAGATAATTATTTGCATAGAAGTAGTGATAATTTAGGGATAGGTAAAAAAAGTCAAATTGTCACTTTTGATTTATCTTATATTCAGTTTGCTGATTCTTTATGTATGTATTGATTGTTTATATTTTGTTTTACAAGTACAACTTTACAACTATTCATTGCTTTTCTTATCATTTAAAGCATCAGCTTCTATTTGTGATTCCAAAAAAGGTATAAATTGTACTATTCCTAAAGTAGAATCATAATTATAATCAAATATTGCAGCTTTAATACAAGTTGTATCAATGCTGCCCCAATAGTTAGATTCCGCATTGATGTTTTTATTGCCGAGTATATATAAATTATATTTTCCATTAAAAATAAGATTATTATTTCTAATTTTTGCATCAGAGTTATCAATAGCTATTCCATGACCTCCATTCCATTCAATTGTATTATTGCTGATTATTGAAGTTGAACAAAAACTAAGAGATATACCATTTTCATAATTGTTGTTAATAATATTTTTTGTGATAATTAGATGGGAATCTTTAGTATAAATTCCCTGTCGATTATACCAAATTTTATTATCTTCAATTACTCCATTTGATTCTCTGGAATTTATGCTTTGCAATAAATTTTTTTCTAAAATATTATTTTTTATTTCCACTTCACTTCTATAGAAATTTAAAGCAAAAAAATTATTACGAAAAATATTATTATTTATAAAAACTTCAGAATCACGGAACCTTATACCGCTTTGATTATTTTCCAGTATATTTCCTTCAGCTCTAATTATGGATTCTTGAAATTGCATAGCTCTATAGTTATTTAACAAAGTCACATTTTTTATTTTAACCATAGAAAAATGTGAATGAATTCCATGATAGGAATATTCCAGTTTACAGTATTCCAAAAGATTTTTTGATCCTTCACTGCTAATAAAAAAGATATTATCCCAATCCCCGCGAAATGGTACAGATTCTGCTGATGTAAAAGTTATAAGATTTTCCTTTTCTCCTTGAGCGATTAATGTTCCCTGTACATAAATTCCTGACTCGCCTATATCATCATTATTAGTATCAACCTTAATAAATTTAATCACTGTACCGGGTTTGATTGTGACTGTAATACCTGATAAAATAGTTAGGATACCTTTTACATATATCTCGCCTTCTAAAACTGTATCCTGTGCAATTTCTTTATCTTCAAATAAATTTATTGCTTGCGAATTATTTTCTTGCTTTTCAGCACAAAAAACATAATTTGCTAAAAAAATAAACATCATTATATGCAAAATTTTTTTTAACATATTTTTCCCATTTAAATTCATTTTGATATAAAACGAATATTGTATTTATTATTTTTAATAACATTTTTTTCAAGTAAAGGAAAGCTATCGACATTATAATAAATACCTTCTTCTTTGTTATTCTCAATAATATTATTTTTAATTAAAGGACGTGAAGTAAATAAAGAATAAATCCCATATTTATTATTTTTGATATTATTATTTTGCAGTTTTACCCCTTTTCTTGAGTTGAGAACTGTTATAGCATAAATATTTTTTTCAAAACTGCAATCCTTTACCTGTACTGATGAATTAATAATATTGAGAGCTGTTTCAGCATAATAAATATTACAATAAATAAATGCATTATCTTTAGGGCTATTTTCAAAAATAATTCCTGTCCAGTCTCCGGAAGATGGATTATCTTCAAAAGAACTAAATGTGATTTGCTTATTTTTTTTCCCAATAGCTTGCAGTTTACCACGAATAATAAGTTCGTATTCATTATTATAAAATTGAGGTTCGACTTTAGTATGTGGACTTTTTTGTATTTTTATTGTTGTACCCGGCATAATTGTTAGCCGGGCTTTTTTTAGTACAATTACATCATCTATCATAATAATATTTCCGGTCCAGACAGTATCTTTATCAATAATTCCGCCTGCTTCTTTTATATCAGTCTGCATATTTTTTCCTGCACAACCAATAAAATTAAGTGAAAGAAAAATAATAAAAATGAGAAATATTAATATGCGATACAGATATGAATTTGCATGGGATGGAATAAATAAATTTTTTTCATTGCGACCAGGAATTTTCATGGAGAAATTATTAAAAGGAAAAAGCATTAGTAATATCCTAAATAAAAGTATGGGAATTTCAAAGTATATATTTTATGCCCAATGAATTGGGCAACTACAACATATTGTATTGTAGTTGCTCGATTTATCGAGCTTAATTAAATTAATTTATTATTTTTTAAAAAATTTTGTGCAGCTATCTTAGGATTAATTTTATCGTTTTCAATAAGTTTCATCAAAGCTTTCATGGAAGAATTATCAAGTTTTCCTGTTAGTTTATTGATTAATCTTGGCAGAATTGGGAACATTTTTAAAGTTTCTTTTCCAATAACAGGACCGGCATTAAGCGGTAATCCTTTTTCACGAAGGAACGCATTTTCAGGAGACATACTTTCAAAACTAAAAAGAGATAACCATACTAAATTTTTTTTTTCAGAATAATTATTTTTAACAGCTTCAAAAACAGCGTCAGCAGCTAAATTAGTAGAATTTCCTCCAATAATGTTGTTATTATAGGCAACCCCAATATATTCAACATATAGACTAATTTCATTTTTTTCCAGTGCTTTATAGCATTCATCTGTACTTAAGACAGGTTTAAGAACGACAGTTGTCCCTGTTCTTTCAGTAATGATAATATAGAGAAGTTCAGCTAATAATTTTTGCTCATTAGAGTTTTTATATCCAATAATAATAGTTTTACCAATACATGCGGAACTTTTATTGGTATTAACAAAAAGCATTAATAATAAAATAATTAAAAAAACAATATTTTTTTTCTTAAGCATATTTGCTCCAAATAGACTTATAATGATTGCTTATTCCTAAAAGGACATAATCTGTCCTGGCTATTAAATGTATTATCTAAAAAATATACAATACCTTTACAACCGCCTTTGCAGTCTGAAAATGTACAATTTATACATAATTCATTTACTTTATTTATTTTACTATATAATTGTTTTCGCTCAAGAGAGCCCCATATAGTACCTAAAGTGGAATTTTCCAGATTACCAATTTTTATCGGCATTGAAGCACATGGATAAACATCTCCATTTTGAGCTATATATGCTAAAACATTAGCTGCTTGACAACCGCTGTATTCTCCCTTAGATGATTTTACTATTTGCAGATACTCAGAAAATTCTTTCCACATAAAATAATCATGTACAATAAAATTAATATCTTTTCCCCAGTTTTTTGAACATTTTTTTATATCATTTTTAAAATTTTCCCATTCTAAAGTTTGTATTGCATATTTTTCTTTTTTAGCTATTTTTTTACCTGCTATTTCAGGATTTAAAAAAATTATTTCTTTAAAACCATGTTTTTTTATATTTTCAATTAAAACAGGTATTTTATTTAAAATGCTATTATTCAAAGTGATACTAATAGCAATTGGTATATTTGTTAAAGAATTAAGTTTTGCCAATTTTTTTTGATTATTTTGAAGATATCTGGGGGTTTGAATTTCAATTATTAGTCGGTCAAATTTTAAATTAATTAGCCCTGACGATAATATTCTATCTATTGAATTAATATTTATTTGTAGTGATACACGTACAGCGTTCCCAGTTAAATTATTAACTGTTTCCGCAATATCATTAAAAATAAAATTATTATCTAAATTAAGCTTAACAAAAAATATCTTTGAAATAATTAGTTCTTTAGCAATTTTATGCGCTAAAATTTTATTTTTAGATATTGTCCATGTTACACGAAGTGGTGTTGACAAAAATAATTTATTATCTTTTATCATCTTTTAATTTTAAAACCATACATAATTTATTGTTAGGCAACCAGAAATAAAAAAAACAATTTTCTGGTTGCTTAACATATTTTAACATGGGTGCACATAAGAACTAGCTACAACTTTTGGTTCCATATATTTTAATTTCACAATATTCACCCCCCAATTAAAATTTTTTGGATTTACGTATTATTAATATGATATATTAAGATAATTTTAAGCTTAAGTCAAGAGAAAAAAAATAAAAATAAAGAACTCTGTGGTATAGACCATAGGGTATCTTCATATTTCCAATTATATTTACATTAATATTTAAAAAATGTTTCTGAAAATATTATTTATTATAAAAAGTAGAGACGCAAAATTTTGCGTCTCTACAATCTTTATGCTATAATATATAAAATCATTTTTATAATGTTCAATAATCATTATTTTTCGGAGGCAGTGAAATGAGAGAACGTTTAAATCCTTCTGTATTCGACCTGCCGGTACATGAGCTTCGCAGAGGGTATAGAAGTGATGTATATTTCTGGCGTGAAAAAGTGATTTTAGAAAAAGATAAATATAATCCAAAAGTATTAATGCAAGTATTTCAAAAAGAGCGTGCAGTTTTATGCGGTATTGATGAGGCTATTGCTATACTTAAGGTTGCTGCCGGTTATTATTCTAACTCTGGTGAAGCATATAAGCTTTTTGACCGTTTAATTGAGATTAAAAAAGAAATCCGCTTGCATAGCCTTCAATCAGAAAGTTATGACAGATATTTAGAGTTAATTAAAATAAAATTAGATATTCATAATAATCTTGACCAGTTATGGGTATCAACTTTTGATCAGTTGGAAGTAAAAGCTCTATATGATGGAGCTAATATTAAATCTTTTGAAAATGTAATGACAATTGAAGGGAATGCCAGTTATTTTGCACATCTGGAAACTGTTTATCTTGGAGTATTATCAAGGCGTACCCGTATAGCAACAAATGTTAATGATACTGTTTGTGCTGCAAATGGTAAACCAGTTCTTTTTTTCCCTGCAAGATTTGACCATTTTTCTACTCAGGGAGGAGATGGGTATGCAGCAAAAATAGGAGGCACCACATCTGTTTCAACAGATGCTCAGGCTGAATGGTGGGGAGCAAAAGGAATTGGGACTATTCCTCATGCGCTAATTGCGGTATATGGGGGGGATACAGTACTTGCTACTCGTAAATTCGCTGAAACATATCCTGAATTAAATGTGATATCTTTAGTAGATTATGAGAATGATTGTGTAAAGGTCAGCCTGGAAGTTGCAAATGCACTTAGGAAAAAACTTTTTGGAGTGAGACTGGATACTTCAGGAACAATGGTAGATAAATCCGTAATTCCTCAAATGGGACAGTTTAGTCCAACCGGCGTAAATCCACAGTTAGTTCATAATGTGCGGGACGCTCTTGATAAACAAGGATTTAATTGGGTAAAAATAATTGTATCAGGTGGTTTTAATCCTGAAAAGATTCGTTATTTTGAAGAACATAATGTTCCTGCGGATGCTTATGGTGTTGGATCATATTTGTTTGCAGGTGCAGGCGGTAAATTTGACTTTACTGCAGATATTGTATTAAATAATAATAAACATTGTGCTAAAGAAGGCCGATATTTTAGAGAAAATATTGCTTTGGAAATTGTCAGATAAGGTTATATATTATGAAAAATAGACTTCTGATTATAGTAGATATGCTAAATGGATTTTGTAAAAAAGGGGCATTGGCAAGTCCGCAATTCATGAGTACTATTGTTCCTAATTTAAGAATTTTAATTAAAAATGAATTAAATAGTAAAACCAGAATCATTTATTTAGCTGATTCTCACGAGAAAGATGATGAAGAATTTAAGATATTTCCTCCTCATTGTATTAAAGGATCAGAAGAAAGCGAAATAATTGATGAATTAAAGATTGATAAAATGGAAATTATTTATAAAAATAGATATTCCGGTTTTTTTAATACTAAATTAGATAAAATAATAGAGGGCTATTCACCTTTAGAAACAGAAGTAATTATTGCTGGGAATTGTACAGATATCTGTATTCATTACACTGCTGAAGAATTCAGAAATCGCAATTATACCGTGATTATTCCTGCGGATTGTGTTGATACTTTTAATTTACCTGAAAGTAAATGCATTGAACTGGGTATGCCTTTATCATTAGTTCATTTATCTGATGAAATAAATGATTTTTTTTTAAATCATCATTTTCCTAATATTCTTGGTATTAAAATTAAAAAAAGAGGAGAATCAATATGGATATAAAAGAAATTTTAGAACAAACACACCAATTTTTCTCTAAAATTCTTTATTATCAGGTTAACGCAGTAATATTAAAAACGGATCATTCAAGATACAGATTTATGCTTTTTTCTTCTTGTGATTTACCTCAAAATTTAATGGAGGAAATTGTTAACGCAATAAAAAAACGACAGGAAGATTTCAGACAGAGCATAACATTGGATATAGATGAACTTACACCAGAGAGTTTTATTAATCCGCAGGGGAAAAATATTCCTGTTCCTTCTCATTTACTTTATTATATGATAGCTCCGTTTCCTATGATGGATTCAAAACAAGGATTCATAGCTCTTTTTCGTTCAGAAGTTGATTTTACAGATAAAGACAAAGATATATTTAATAATTTTATTAATTTTTTAGGTAAATATTTAGAAGCAGAATATATAAAAGAATATTATTATACAAATTTTTTTAATGTTGTTAAAGCTATGTCTAATGCTATCGAAGCATTGGACCCTTTCTTTCATGGACATGCATTAAGAGTTGAAGAATATGCTTTGAAAATTGCGAAAAAAATGAATTTTACAGAAGAAATGCAGCACGATTTATTATATTTATGTATGGTGCATGATATTGGAAAAGTGGGATTACCTGTATTTATACTTGGGAAAACAGGAAGGCTTGATAAAGAAGAATTTGAAATAGTTAAAGAACATACAGTTATTGGCGAACAAATATTTGAAACTGTAGAAATGCTTAAAAGAATTAAACCTCTTATTCGTTTTCATCATGAACGATTTGATGGAAAAGGTTATCCTGATGGTATCAGCGGAGAGAATATACCTCTTTGTTCAAGAATTTTATCAATAGTAGATTCATATGATGCTATGATAACTAACAGACCATATAGATTAGCTTTTACCAAAGAGGAAGCTGTCGCTGAAGTTGAAAAAAATAGCGGAACACAATTTGACCCTCAAATTACTAAGATATTTGTGGAAATTTTAAGAGAAGAAGAAAAGAAACATAGGATGATTAAATAAAATTAATGATACAAACTTGATTGTTCCTTAGGAATAATTTTTCCATCCTGTAAATGAATTATTCTATGAGTTAAATTCGCTAATTCTAAATCATGAGTAGCAATAAAAATAGCAATCCCTTTCTTAGCTAAATCATTGAACAATTCTAATAATTGATCTCTTACTTTTATTTCTAATTTACCTGTTGGTTCATCAGCTATTAAAAGTTTTGGTTCATTAATCAGAGAGCGCGCAATTGCAATACGTTGTTTATCTCCGCCAGATAGCATATAAGCAGGGATTTGTTCTTTTCCTTTCAAGCCAACAGTTTCAATCATTTTATATAATTTTTCTTTATCAATTGGTTTTCTGGCAAAGATTAGAGGAAGTTCAACATTTTCAATTGCCTGTAAATTAGGGATAAGATAAAATTGCTGAAAAATGAATCCAATATATTGACGGCGAATTTTGATAAGCTGCGATTCACTATAATGTGTTACGTCATTACCCCCAATATTTAATGCACCTGATGTAGGCGTATCCAGACAGCTTATCATGTTCATCAATGTTGTTTTCCCTGATCCTGATGGCCCTACAATTGATACTATTTCACCTTTCAGTATGCTAAAATCCACACTATCTAATGCTTTTACTGTTTCTGAACCGCGTGTATAATATTTTTTAAGTTCTTTTGCTTCGAGTACTATTTCGTTCATGTAAAACCTCCTTAATTCACTTTTTCATCCTTTTCAATATTTCCTTCTCGCAGATGTATTACCCTGTCTGCTTGATAAGCTAATTTAACATTGTGAGTTGCCACAATTAATGTGATATTTTCTTCTTTACCTATTTCCCGGAATAAATCATAAATGCTTTGAGCATTTTTTGTATCGAGATTTCCTGTTGGTTCATCAGCTAATAAAATATCCGGTTTATTTGCCAATGCGCGTGCAATTGCTACACGCTGCATTTCTCCACCTGATAACTCTTTTGGAAGATGATTCATCCTTTTTCCTAGCCCAACTCGCTCAAGTAAATGTTTTGCCCAATCAAGATTTTTAAAATCATCTGCAAAAATTATTGGCAGCTGCACATTTTCCAGAGAAGTTAGTTCTTTAATTAAAAAGAATTCCTGGAATACGAATCCTAAATGGTGCAATCTCATATTGCGCTGTTTAGCTTCATCCATACTTTCTATATTTTCATTCAGCACCTGAAGATTGCCGCTGGTTATATTATCCAGACATCCAGCAAGATTCAGAAATGTAGTTTTTCCTGCACCTGATGGGCCCATTATTGAAACAAACTCACCTTTTTTTATTGAAACACTTATACCTTTTAACGCAACTATTTCTTCTGCAAAAAGATGATATACTTTTTTTAAACCATGTGCGTTTAATATATATTCATTGTTTTCCATGTTTTAACTCCTTGCTATAGTTTTATTCCCCACTTCTAATCGCTTCAATCGGACGCATTTTTCCCGCTCTATAAGCAGGCCAGATACCTGATATTATACCAAGTACAATTGCGCCTAAAAAACATCCTATAATTATTTCAGGTGTAAAATGTATAATTTCACCTGCTGGAACATATCCTGCTTTAGACATTACTGCCCGGATAAGTTTTTCTATAAACCTGCCGCCAAATACGGCAAGAGCCGTACCAACAACACCGCCAAAAGCGCAAATGATAATTGTCTCAATCCAGATAAGTTTAAATATATCCATTTTTGATGCGCCAATTGCTTTCATGATTCCTATTTCCTGAGTGCGTTCAAATACTGACATAAGAATAGTATTTATAACTCCAATTAAAGCAACGATAATAGCAATAAAAGCAACTGACATGACTAAAATTTTTGCAGTCTGAACAAGGTTTAGAATTGTTCCTTTTACTTCAGCAAGACTTACAACTTGAGTTTCTCCAAGCTCTTTGCGATTGTAAATTCTATCTGTAAAAAGCGGTAATTTTGCAAGATCATGTAATCGGATACCAATTCCAGTTAACATTTTATATTTGCGAAAAATTCTTTGTGCTTCTTCAATCTGGATAAAATAAGCACCATCATCTTTAGATCCGCCGCGCTCTAAAATTCCAACAACTTTAAATACATATGTAGTAAATATAGGTTTTTCAACCTCCCTTTCCACTTCTTTTGATTTACCAGAGGCAGGATCAGTAATTTTTTCCATAACTTTCTCTTTTGCCATTTCTTTAACTTTTATATTTATTTTCTGCCCAACCTGTATAAAACCTGTTTGAGCTGCTTCCCATCCTAGAACCACCTCAATATCAGTCTCACCCGGTTTATCATTGTCAATAATTTTCGGTTTACCCTCTGAGTCCGTTTCTATTGTATCCAGATTTATTTCTTCAGTATTTGGATAAGCTAAATCGATGTCTCCGACATTATATTGTTCCTTTGTTTCTCCTATAATAATGCCTTTTACTTTTGACCCGTCTTTCAAAGTTAACTCATCTTTGGTTTCTGTCCCATCCTTTATAATTTGCATACCTGTAACTTCCGATTTATTATATAGACGTGAAGGGAGCATAATTTTGAAGTATTTAACTTTCTTTTTTGTTTCTATCAAATCACCGCTTACAGGATCAAGTTCCTGTCCGCTGGATTTTTCATATTCACCTTCACCGACAATAAGCCCTCTGACTATTTTCCCATTTTTTAAATAAATTTCATCAGATTTAACATTACGAGTATTGAACCATCTTCCCATCTGCCCATCAACTTCTTTTTCTGTTTCCTGTCCAGTTTTAGGATCAACCACTTTTTCTTTATGCACGCCGCTTGCAATCTTCATCATAGGACGCAATTTCATGTAAGTATCAAGATCAATACCCCAAAAAGTATAGAAACCATTTCCATCTTCTTTAACCAGAGGGTTCATCAGCATAGGTGTTAAATCAGCAACTTCCTTATCCTCTTTAATCTTTTCAACAGTATCATCTGTTAAATAACGCAGTGCCCCAGTTCCTGCGAGAGCTACTGTAGCAAGTTCGTATGGACAGCCCTTAGCAGTAACCAACACCTGATATCCCATACCGGTTACATCTTTTTCAAGAGCAATTCGATATCCGGTATTAAACCCTAGCAAACTTACCAAAACTGCAACTGCAACACCAACACCGCCAATAGTTAAAAATGTGCGTATTTTTCGGCGGTATAAATTTTTATATGCAAGATTTAAAAATTTTGTCATTTTATTACTCCTTAGGTATAAGTGTCAGAGAGTCAAAGTGTCAAAGAGTCAGAGCAAAGGAATTTTGAGATTTTATTCTGATACTTTGACACTTTGACTCTCTGACACCAGCATACCATCTCCTTATTATTATTTTTTTAAATAACTTTCCATTTCTCTTATATCAAGATTGAGATTTTTTATTAATCCTTCTTTATTAATTAGAACATTTGTAGGGATGCCAAAAACCCCATAAAGTCGCGCTACGTCACCATTTGTATCCAATAATATCCTGTATTCTATTTTCCCTTTACTAAAAGAAGCAACTAAGTCTTGAGATTCTTTTAAGTTGATACCAACAATCTCAGCTTTATTGTTGAATTTTTTAGAAAATTCATTTAAAAGTGGTATTTCTTTACGGCATTCAGGACACCATGTTGCCCAAAAATTCAGAATAACTTCTTTACCTTTTAAAATATCATTCAAAGGAATTTTTTCTCCGCTTAAATTTGTAAGCGTAAAATTTGGCGCTTTATCACCAATATTCAAAGGTTCCACTTCATTACCGCACCCATATAAAAATATCAAAAGCAAAATTAATATATTCTCTTTTATTCTAACTTTTGTTTTCTGTATTCTAACTTCTGTCATTTTATTACCAGCCCTTTACCTAACAATTTTGTCTCCTTATTTTCTCCGCCAGTCTGATAAACCACACCTTTAACAATAACATTTTTTCCAACTCTCTGTGGAATTGGAGCAAAAGATGCGCCATGCATTTCAACATAAATAGTTGCGCCTGAAGTATCTTTTACATTTATCCAACCGCCGGATGGGCATTCACTTGCGATTACCCCTTCAACTACAACATCCTTATCAATAAAATCCTTAGTATTAAGCAAAATTGTACCAACCGCAGTTTTAGGTGCTTTTTCATCTAGGACCTCACCAAATTTTTCTTCCCCGCTAGAACCACTGCATCCCCAAAAATATAAAGTAAATAAGCTTATTATGAACAATCCAATTATTCTTGATACATTTTTATTTCTATACATCTTTTATTGCCTCCATTTGTTTATTTCTTTTTCAAATATTCTTCCATTTTTTTCATTATTTCATCTTTTTTGAAATAATTGTTTAAATATAATTCATCTATAGCAATTAATACTTTTTTTGCTAATCTGCGCGTATCATTGGATATATCTTTTCCTTCAATAATAATGTTTTTTAAAGGTTCAATTTTATCAATTTTTTCATCTTTTTTATTCAGTCTGGTTAAAAGGTCTTTTGTGTAAAAATGTACAGGTGACAAGCCTTTGAATTGTGTTAATTCTGTTTTATTAACATTGAATGATAAAATTTTACCTTTTTCCTTATCCTGAACCCCAATAGCTAAAACACCGGTAAAATTGTTTAAGTTTATAGACAAAACATAACCTAATATAATTCCTTTAACAAAGGGTGCTTTATAAACATCATCTTTGTAAACAACATATACAGGATAAATAATATCTGGATTATCAATGCTTTCGCCAAGACGTTCTTCAATAATAGCTCGATTGTTTTTTAAAGAAACCAAATCTATAATAAATCTCGAAGCCATAGGGAAAATTTTTTTTATCTGAGCAAGCGCATCTTCTCCTAAAATCGGAGTTTTATTTTCCACAAAATATTTAACCTTTGCAGAAATTTCATTTTTTTTAATTCTATTCTCAAATTTAAAATCATCAACATAAACGAGTACTTTTCTCATCCCTCGCAATGTTTTTTTGAATCCTTCATTTTCTTTTTGTGTCGGGTCATTGATGCGGTTAATCATATCTAGAGAAAGAATATTTTTATCATTTATTTTCAAATTTTTCAGCTCATCATGTACATAAAACTGTTCCAGTGTAAGCCCTATAAATTGAGAATAAAATTTTTCTGTTTGCAGCAGATTTTTTTCAAAAGAAGGCAATTTTTGATAATAAAATTCCTGCACTCTTCCATTTAAATCAAATGCAAACATAAGCTGTGAATTATCTGCTCCGGGCCAGCCCTGATTTGCGCCAAATACCCAGCCGATTCTTTCCTGTCCTTTTAAAATTTCATAAAATACATAGGGAATATCTTTCGTTTCCCAGATAGGGTCCCATTTATCATTCATGCGTTTTTCAAGTTCCCGATACAGAGCTTCTCCGCCAACACCGCGTTTATCGCCTGCTTCATCCGTCCGAATAAATTCAGTACGATAATTTGTACGCTCTGGAAAAAGCCGTATTGTATCCTGATCAGCATTGGTTAACTGACATGGCACAACCTGAGCCTGAGAAAATAAATTCGTTGTTTTAAAAAAAGTTACTAATATTATTAAAATACCTAAATATTTATTCATATCGCCTCCAAATTTTACTTTCAGCCTTCTACCTTCAGCCTTACCATTCCAGCCATCCACCGCCTTTCTGCGCATAGAACATAATTCCAACCCACGTATCTTTTTTGCCAAAAATAGTATTGAAATCTTTAGAAGTTACAAACTGAATATTATAATTTGCCGAGAAGCTATAACTTAATCCAAATCTTCCAGTTGTATTTGCATCATCATTAAAAGTATTTAAGTTCTGCGATAAATTTTCATATTGCAAATAAGTTGACCAGTTATTATTTTTTCCTAAAGCATATTTAATTTCAGCAAATTCGCCAAGCACATATTCCTTATTAGCGTCCTTCCCGCCAGAAATTTCACCTCTTAAACGAAATGGACCAAATATTTTCTGCGCATCAATACCCGTACGCCATCTTGCAAGTATATTATCTTTTAGTGTAGTTTCTTTATAATCCATATCATAACTGCGCAGTTTTTCAACACCCATTGGGTCGAAAATATTACCTGATAAAAATGAGAGACCTATCCAATCATTGAGATGTTCTCCGATACGAGGAGTGGAAATTTTACTTGCAAAAACAAAGTTACTATTTTTTTTAAAATATTCCATACCTGACCCTCGTGTTAGTCCAATCTGGTATTCCATCTCGTCATTCTGTCCTTCAAAAGCAATGCCCCAATCTCGATCAAGTCCGGTGAATTCCATTGTCGGGCTTTGTAGAAAAGACCCATGTGTATCAATCCATGGTTGAATTCCATATGGGATATAAAAATGGCCTATTCTTATTTTAATCATTGGATATAATGTATGAAATCGAATATAAGCATTATGAAATTCAGGCTCAAAATCATTGATATCTTCAGTATATTCTCTTTTCATTTTTTCACCGTAAGCAAATTGATTGTTATAATAGGAAGCTCTGAATTGCACATTCATATCACCAATTTGTCCGTTTGGACCGGAAAAAGTGCCGAACAGAATAAATCCAGGAGAATTTCTGCCTTCCGCAGTTTTTAATTCATCTGAATATCGACTGGAAAAGTAAAGTTCTTTATAAAGAATATAACTTTCCTTTTTTATCATCGCATCATATAAGTTAATAAAATAATTTTGCTTTTTTTCTTCTTTAACTGTAGATTTTTCTAATGAGCTATTTATTTCTTCAAAAATATCTTCTTGAGCCATAAGCATTTTATTAGGAACAAATATTAAAAAAGATATTAGAAGAATCACTATTTTGGAATTCATAAATATTCTCCTGCATAATTGCTATTTCTGTTCTTTTTTAGTTTTTTCCGGTAATTTTTTTAATTGTTTTAATTTCATCCCGCATTCCGGACATTTGCCATCTTTTAGATACATTTTATCCTGATGTTCTTCCATTGGGCACACGTATATGGCTTCAACTTCCTTTTCTATTAAATCCATTTTGCATAAAGGACATTTATTTTCATTAGCATAAGCAATATTTTTATGCTCATCCATTGGACAAACATAAACTTTTATTGTACTGGAATTTTTAATGATTTTGTTTTCACAACATGAACTTCCATCTTTACAATATACATTTAAATAAGTTAAAAATCCGATTGATATAAATATTGTTAATAGTATAATTATTTTTTTCATTGTTATCTCCAAATTTTTTAAATTTTGATATATAAACATGTATTTGTCAAGTTGTTGGTTATTTCCCCAGAAATTTCCCATTAAGCATTTTTTGAACTCTTAGTCCACAGTCCATAGTCCATAGACCACAGTAAATAAAGGATTTCTGTAGACTATGGCGACTGTGGACTGCGGGCTAAATTCCCTTTTTGGGGAATTTCTGTCATTTCCCCCTAAAGTCTGCAGACTCAAGGATACATGCGTATCAGCATATTTGGACACTCACAAAAGCGATTCTTGTCCTATAATCTGCAGACCGGGGATTTTATCAAAGGTATTAAGCTAAATTAAATCTTGAAACTGCAGCAATATGAGTTATCACATATAAAATAAAGCAGGTTAAATACAATTGCTGAAAATATGTTTAACTTAATACAATTGAAATCTGAATATACGTTTGCATTGAGCTCTATACTCCGATAATTTGTTCAGCGGAGTAATAGTTATTAATTAGATTTTTTGATTGGAAATTTTGAGGATAAATATCAAATTACGAATGTACAATTAATTATAAAAATTGGAATTTTCGATTGTTTCGAGAGAGTAGTATACAGAAATGAATTATTTTTGTTAATTTGAGTTTTTGGTAAAAAGTGATGATTTATATTTATTTTAATATGTTCAAATTTATCAATTCCAGAATTATTAATATTATTGCTATATTTAATATCAGAAGATTTTATTTCAATGCATTTGCATGAAACTTTATCTTTTGTCTGATGCGCAGCTTCTTCTTTGCAGCAGGTATGTTTAATTTTTTCTATATGCAAATCTGAAAAAAAATCGCAATTATTACAGGCAAGTAAAGTCAATATATTTAAATGGATAATAAATAATATTGAAAAAGATATAACTAATTTTTTATATTTTTTTAATATAATATTCATAGCAAAAGTCCTATATTATGAAATAATTATAACATTTAATAATTTGCTTGTCAAGATAAAAGATTTTTTTTTGACAAAGTAGTTTTTTGTTGTTATATTTATTATATTAAGTTCAATTATAAATATCCTAAAAAAGTATGTAATACTATGAAAAAACTAAAAATTGTAGTTTTAATTTTATTATTTTTCAGCTTAACAAAAAAAGCTTTTGCACTTGCGCCTGTTATAAATTCAGTATCTCCAGATAGTGGACATAATACTACAGAAACACCAATAACTATTACGGGTAAAAATTTTGATACAACATGCAGAGTATATATTAGTATTGAAGGATCTAGCATTATAGGGAATATAAATACTCCTGGTTATGCAGAAGGAGTATATATAAGCGGAAGTTATGCATATATAGCTGATGATTCTTCGGGCTTGCAAATATTAGATAAACAAAGTTCAGGCACTGCTTGTGAATTAGTAAATCTTGTTAATGATACAATGCTCACTGCTAATATTCCAAAAGGACTGCTTATACCTGGCAATTATAATATAAAAATAATCAATTCTTCAGGTGAAAAAACTATTTCAAAAAATTATTTTGAAGTTCTCGCTATATCTATATGTAATATTACTTCTTTTTCAGAAGAAGGCGGAAGCATTACTCCTGAAGGCAATATAAAATTACCATTTAGAAGTAATCAAACATTTAATATAACACCCGATACCGGGTATCATTAAATATAATATTGGTTGATGGAGTATCAATCAATAAAGATACAATTTATACGTTTGCCAGTGTAGTTAGTGATCGTATCATAGAAGTAAAATTTGAAAAAGATACGGACCAAACAAGGTCTGACAGTAAAAAGAAAAAAAAGTATTTTATCTCAGGTGTTTTATCTGACACATATTTTGCTGAATATATAAAAAATTTTCAAAATATAAAAGATGGATATTTATTAAGAACAGATTTCGGGAAGAAAATAGTAGCATTGTATTACAGGATTTCAAATAAAATGAGAGATATCCCATGAAAATTGCTCATAAACTATTTCGTGCGTTTTTAACTATTGTTATTATGGTTGGGATTTCTGGTGGTATTACATTATATTACCTTAATGAAGTAATTAAAAATAATGCATTAAAAGAAATTAAATTTACTGAAAAAAATTTTCAGAATTTTTTATTTCACGACACGCAGACATTATCAGCAGCATTAGAAATTTTTATTAATGACCAAGCCTTTAAATATCTATATTTGAAAAAAGACAGAGATAAACTTTATGATTTTGGACAATCTCTATTTAATCGCCTTAAAAGCAAATTTAATATCACCCATTTCTATTTTATTTTACCTGATGGTACCTGTTTCTTAAGGTTGCATAATAAAAATATTTATAATGATATAATAAAGCGGTCAACTTTTTTAAAATCAAAAGATAAAAAAAATATTTCAGCAGGTATTGAACTTGGGAAAACCGCATTTGCTTTAAGAGTGGTTAGTCCTTATTATAATAAAAATGAACTAATAGGGTATATTGAATTTGGGGAAGAATTTGATCATTTTTTAAGTTTTCTTAAAGGTAATTCTAATAATGAATTGGCGATTTTTGTTCATAAGAAATTTTTAAGCAAAAATGACTGGCAGAATATTAGAAAATTAAACGGGTTAAGAGACAATTGGGAAGATTTAAAAAATTATGTTATTATTAATGATACATCCAGAGGTCAAATTGTACAAGCAATAAATTTTTTTACTGAAGAAAATATCAATCTGGCTGCGCAAGGGAAAACATTTTTTAAACAGAATCAGATTAGTGATAAAACTTTTGCATATGGTGCATTTAAAATAATTGATACCAATGGCATAGAAGCAGGAAATGTGTTATGTATTATTGATATTACAAAAGAAGCTACTTTTGCTAAGAAAAGCAACATTACAATAATCAGTATAATAATATTTTTGTGTATTATTACTATGGTGATTACTTTTTTTATTTCCCGTTCTTTCACAAATCCAATAGTAAAACTTAAAGATGCAGCATCTGAAATTGGTAAGGGTAATTTATCATTAAGGGTTGAAACTTATTCAGAAGATGAGATAGGTTATTTAGCTGATTCCTTCAATAAAATGGCTGATAATCTGCAGAAAATAATGATATCGCGTGATAATCTGGAGGAGGAAGTTAGAAAACGAACAAAAAGTCTGGAAGATGCTCGTAAAGAAGCTCTTGTAATGATGGAAACCATATCCGATGAAAAAAGTAAAACAGAAAAAGCATATAATGAGTTAAAAAAGATACAATTACAATTAATTCAATCAGAAAAAATGAGTGCAATTGGTACTATGACAGCAGGTGTGGCGCATGAGTTAAATAATCCAATGATGGGAATATTAAATTTTATTCAATATGGTATCAAGCATACTCTTGAAACTGATAGAAAATATTTAGTATTAAAGGATGCAGAACGGGAGATAAAGCGCTGTATTTTAATAGTACAAAATTTATTAACATTTTCTCATATGGAAAAAGAAGGTGCAGAAACACGCCAAAAAGGAAATTGTGCTATAATATTAAATAGGGTATTTAGTTCGCTACAATATCGTATTGAAAAAGAACATGTTAAGATAATACAAAATTATGCAGAAAATATACCTGAAATCTGGATGAAAATTAATAATATTCAGCAGGTATTTCTTAACCTGGTTATTAATGCTTTGGATGCGCTAAAGGATAGTGAAAAAAAAGAAATTTCTGTTGATTTGAAACAAGAAGATGATTCAATAAGAATAATTATCTCTGATACGGGATGCGGTATCCCTTCAGAAAATATGAATAAAATATTTGATGCATTTTTTACAACAAAGCCAGTTGGAAAAGGTACAGGACTTGGGCTTTCAGTTTGTCATAATATTATAATTGCACATAAAGGGAAGATAACCTTCGAAAGCAAACCCGGGTTTGGTACAAAATTTGAAATTTTTTTACCTATTGATGTAAGGAAAAAAAGGAGGGAATTAGATGGCTAAAAGTATTTTAGTTATTGATGATGATGAAGCAATACGCAAATCTTTTGTTCTAGCGCTTGAAGATACAATATATGAAATAGATACTGCTGAATCTGGTGAAAAAGGAATTTTGAAATTTAACGAAAAAAATTATGATTTGATTTTTCTTGACCTTAAAATGCCGGATTTGAATGGTGTTGAAACATTGCATGAATTGCGTAAAATTAACGAAAAAGTGCCGATTTTTATTGTTACTGCTTTTTATAAGGAATACTTTGACCAGTTAAAAGCTGCAGTGGATAAAGGAATTGATTTTGAGCTTCTTAATAAACCTATTGGGAATAATGATATAATTTCGGTTGTTAAATCTGTTTTTGAAGGTCCGATTATGTTTTAAAGAATGGAGAAAACAAATGAAAAAGTATTTTCTCAAATTATACATAGCAGGTAAAAGACCAAAAGTTGAACAGATGATTTCAGAGCTTTATAATATTTGCAATGAAGAATTAAAAGATCAATACGAACTTACAATTATAGATACTCTTCAAAATCCCCAAAAAGCAATCATGGATAATATTATAGTAACCCCTACACTTATTAAGGAATTACCACTGCCAATCCGTCGTGTTATTGGAGATTTATCAAATAAAGAAAAAGTGAAAGTTATGTTTGATACTAAATCGTAAGAAATAATATTAATGAAAGAGATGTTTATGTCTAAAATAGTATTTGATAATGAAAAATATTTATTAGAAAAATGTTTTGATGTGATTGAGACTTTTATTGTAGCTATAAATATAAAAGGCGAAGTTATATATGTAAATAAAAAAGGATGTAAAATTTTAGAATATACAAAAGATGAAATTATTGGTAAAAATTGGTTTGATAATTTTCTTCCTGAGAAAAATAGTAAAAAGGTGAAAAAAGTTTTTAAAATGCTTCTTGCTAAAAAAATTAAAACTGCTGAATACTATGAAAATTCAATTTTAACCAAAAGCGGGAAAGAAAAAAATATTTTATGGCATAATGCGATAATTAAAGACAAAAATAATAAAATTATTGGGACTTTTTCTTCCGGGGAAGATTTATCTATACTTAAAAAGTTTGAAGAAAATGTTTTAAATACTAAAATTTTTTTTGAAACTATACTTGAAGGTATTGTAACCGGTGTATGGGTAGCTGATAAAAATAATAAAATATATTATGCAAATAACGCAATGAGCCGAATCACCGGTTTACCATTAAATAAAATTAAAGGGATTAATGTTCTTAAAGATTTAAACGAAAATGCATTAAAATTTTTTAAATCTAAATATTTTAAAGCTAAAAAAACGTTAGCCCCTGTTTATTATGAAGCAATCCCTATAATAATCTCAAGAGAACGCACGGGATATCAATCAGGATGGTTAATTCCGAAAATTAAAGAAAATAGCTTTGATGGTATGATATGCACAGTTGAAGATATAAGTGAACAAAAAATTATGGAAGAAAAAATAAAAATCAGCCGTGAAAATTTTAAAAATCTTATAATGAAAAGTGATAGCGCGATGATTGTTACA
This sequence comes from uncultured bacterium, assembly GCA_964457585.1. Taxonomy (GTDB): domain Bacteria; phylum JACRDZ01; class JACRDZ01; order JACRDZ01; family JACRDZ01; genus CAYWFU01. The sequence continues at coordinate 21,919 of CAYWFU010000014.1, forward strand.
GATAGAAATGGGATTGTTATTTTTGTTAATCCTGAAGCGCAAATTTTACTTGGTAAAACAGAAAAAGAATTAATAGGAGAATTTCTGGGATTGGTTTCAGTCAGCGAAAAAAATGTTGAAATGGAAATTATTGATAGTGGAAAAGTAAAAGGGATTGTAGAATTAAATACAATAACAACTGAATGGGAAGGTAATTCTGCGCATTTGATTATGCTTCATGATATAACAGAACGTAAACATGCTGAAGAAATGCTTAAAACAGCAGAAATCAGCCTCAGAAGTGTTGCTAAAAATAATGCTGATGCTATGATTGTTACCGATGATGATGGCAATGTGGAATTTATTAATCCTGCCGCAGAAACTCTAATGGGTAAAAGAGCAAGAGATTTAATTGGTACAAGATTAAAATTTGATATTGTACCCGGGAAAAAAGCAGAAATTAATATTTCAAAAGATGATTCTGAAATAATTACAGCTGAAATACAAATGGTAGAAATCACATGGCAGGGAAGACATGCTTTACTTGCTTCACTTCGTGATATATCCGAACATGTGAGATTGCGCGAGACTCTTCGCAGCTTAGCATTAGTCGATGATCTTACCGGGTTATATAATAGAAGGGGTTTTATTGCATTATCTGATCAGCAGTTAAAATTGTCCAGAAGGACGAAGCGGGGACTGTCACTTATTTTTATTGACCTGGATAATCTGAAATACATTAATGATAATTTTGGACATCAAATAGGCGACCAGGCATTAAAAGATATCGCTGAAATACTTAAAAATACTTTTCGTGAGTCAGATATTTTAGCCAGAGTTGGCGGAGATGAATTTACTGTTCTTGCAATTGAAGTATCAAATAATAGTCTTGATATTCTTACATCTCGGTTAAGAAATAATATTAATAGTATGAATATTTCCGGAAAAAATAATTATAAAATATCTATAAGCATAGGGACATCTCATTTTATTCCTGAGTCTCCATGTTCTATTGATGAGCTTATAAACAAAGCTGATAAATTAATGTATGAAGAAAAACGAATTAAAAAATCTATAGAAGAATAATTTTACGATATGATATCCTTAAATTTTAATATGTTCGTATAATTTTCTTTTATTGCATCTTCAATTCTATTATATGTCAGGTTAACAAATATATTGTTTTTTTCTAAAATTTTTTTTGGAACATCTCCTATACGCATTACAAGTATACCATCACAATCTGCTAGGTTTTCTTTGATTATTTTTATTCTTTCTTCAGGATTTGCACATTCTTCTTTACCAGCGCAGTACTGGTT
>CAYWFU010000014.1:23226-51718 GCA_964457585.1 uncultured bacterium
AAATTTCTGGGGAGTTTTAAACAAAAATATTTCTTTGTTTTAATTCCCCTTATTTTTTCTTAAATGGTTAGTTAGTCTAACACCATTTGTTGAAATACAAAAGTCTATATTTTTATCAAAGCTGCGTATTAAATTTAAAGCAGTAAATGTTTCTTTTGAATTTGCAAATGCATCCCCCGGACCGGCAATACCAACTATCTTTAATTCCGGCATTTTGCTTAAAACTATTTTATATCTTTCAAGAGCATCTATAGGAGTTATAACTGAACTTGTTACTCCTGGTCTTGATTCATTAACACAATCATACTTACGATTACAATAAGAGCATTTGATATTACATTCTGGCGCTACTGGCAAATGTAATCGAGCAAATTTTGAAGCCGCATTTATTGAAAAACATGGATGGTTTGTTTCGTTTAAGTTATTATTCATATAATATTCCTTTTAGTAGGGAACAGTTTGAAATTGTTCCCTACATTAAATAGCTCTTTTTTAAGTCTGTTCTAAAAGATGAAAACTTTTTTTCAATCAAGGTGTTTGAAATATCATCCATTAGTGAAATTGTACCTTCATACATAATTGTTAATATTCTTCCCGCACCAAAGCGATCATGTATTGGGAAACCACGCCTAACAAGCGGAGTTCCAAGCTTAGAGCCTATCCGAAATACACTTTCTACTACAGTCGGCTGCAAAGACTATGGGCTGTGTTCTCGGAGCAAAAAGTCCTCGATGTACTATAACTAGTACACCTGTGGGCTTTTTGCTCCTGCGGCCTTGCCCATAGTCTTTTCGCTCGACTTCGCTACGAAACTGTATTTCGGATAGGCTCTTATGTGATAAAGACGAACCAACACTTGATCCTAATAATAAATCCACACTATTTGCAGTAAGATATTCTTCTAATTCAAACATACTTCCATCAGTTATAGATTTTGATGTATTTGTTTCAAGTAATTGATGAGATTTTTCACAAACAGTTGCAGTTGTATTAAGTCCTAATTCTTCCTGAAATTTAACAGTACTATAAACAAAATCACTTTCTCTAAAGATAGCAACTTTTTTATCAAATAAAATTTTATGTGCGTCCATCATTGCATCCAATAATCTTCCACGAGTGGTTAATATACTTTTTGGTTTTTTTTTACCTGTTATTGTTTTAAATGTTTCTATAAAATTATCAACTGATGCAAGCCCCAAAGGATAAGCTTGTCTATAAACAGGGACTCCAAATTCCTGCTCCAAAAAAACACCAGGCGAGCATTCCAATGAATTTGTTACTGAAAATTCAATTGTTGCAATAGCTGATGATGCTTCTTCTAAATATTTAAAAGGTGTTCCACCCGCAGGAAGTAATTTATGGTTTTTAATATTACAAACACCATCAAGTGTTTCTGAATAATCGCCAATTATATGAAAATCAATTTTCCATGAATCACTGATTTGTTTTAAATATCTTAAATCCTGCGGTGTTAAAAGTCCTGGAATAATATTAATAAATTTTTTCTTATTTGTACTTTTAGCAGTAAAAGCTTTTAACATTGATTTAATTGTCTGCCAATATCCTTCAGAATAACTGCCTTTAAAACCTGGGGTTGAGACATTTACTATAGGAATATCAAATTTATCAAAATTTTTTGTTATAGCTTCTACATCGTCACCAATAGTTTCAGATAGACAAGTACTCGCAACAACAATCATTTTTGGTTTGTATTGCTTACAAACATTTTCTATTGCCTTTTTAAGATTATCTTCACCGCCATAAATTGCATCTTTTTCATTTATTGAAGATGAAGCAACATCAACAGGTTCATGAAAATGCCTGGCGATATGTCGACGCATATATGTTGCACATCCCTGAGAACCATGAATAAGGGTTAAAGTTTTTTCAAACCCAAACCCTGCAAACACAGCTCCTAAGGGCATACATTGATAACATGGATTAATTGTGCAAAAATGTTCTTTCATATTACTTCCCTTTGATTTTTTATTATCTTCAATATAGGACTATTTAAGGATGTATATATTTCCCTTGTAAACTCAAAATCACCGACAAAACCAGCTAAAGGTATTTTTCTTTCATGATTATGATCACAAAAACCAATTCCTAATTTATGTGCTAAAAATCTTTCTTTAACTTCCCCAACAAGTAAATCCACTTCAAGTTCAACTAAGAATTTAATAAGTTCAGACGGATTAGTGTCATCTGCTATGATTGTTCCTTTATTACACAAATTTGATATTTCATCATAGTCTTCTTTATTTCCTGTTTGTGTACCAACAAATATAACTTGTGCACCTAAATTTCCAAATGCTTTTATTAATGATTTGGCTTTGAATGCACCGCCAACATATATTCCAATTTTTTTATTTTTTATTCCATCAACATATTTTTCAATCATTAAGGAAAATTTATTTTTTTCATCGATGATTAAATCTTCTGCTGCATCAATAATTTGTTTATCGCCAAAAAATTCAGCGATAGTTCTTAATGAATTTATTGTATCTATTTGCCCAAAAAAACTAATTTTTTTAAAAGGTATATTCATTTCAGTATTCATCTTTTTTGCTAAATATCCCATTGATCCACTGCATTGAACTAAGTTTAATTCTGCAAGCGGGGCATTTTGAATATCTTTAACTTTTCCATCCCCGGTAATTGTTGCAACAACATTAACACCAATTCTTTTAAATAACTTTTTACTATCCAGAGCTCAGCCGCAAGATTAAAATCTCCGAGAATATTTACACTGTGCGGAACTTTTTTTTCTTTTTGTTTAACAGCTTCACCTTCATTTATTAATCTATAAATTGCTTCGCAAGCCGCAATATATCCGGAAGATTTTGTTCCTCCAAAACCAGCAGACGCTACCGGAATAACCAGGGTTCCAGTTTTTTCTTCTGCCCATTTACAAACTGCTTCAAGATCATCACCTATAATACCAACTATACATGTTGAAAATACGAACACAGCAGATGGTTTGAATTGCACTATCAGTTCTATAAGAGCATTTTTTAGTTTAGTTTCACCGCTAAAAATAACATCTTTTTCTTTCATATCTGTTGAAAAACTATTACGATATATTTCTGAATCACTGGATAAGCTTCCGCGAATATCCCATGTATAACTTGCGCATCCAATGGGCCCGTGTATGAGATGCAGCGCATCGGTAATTGGATTTAATACAACTCTCGCACCGCAAAACACGCAAGCTCTTTGGCTCACAGCTCCTGCAAGACTTGCTCTCTCACAGTTAATTGAGATCTCGCAAGTATTAGTTTTTTCTTTTATAGAATGTTCACGTTCTTTTAAAATATCCATTTAAAAACCTTTTATGGCATTCAGCCTTCAGCTTTCAGCAATCAGCTTAAAAAAAACTGATAGCTGACAACTGATTGCTGAATGCTTGTTCTATTACATTACCAATTCCAATTTTTCATCTGAACAAGTCTCATCCTGCTTATCAAGCAGAGCTGAGCTTATTTTTTCTATAAGTCTCATTGCACCCATATATCCAACATTTGCAAAATATGGATTTGCTATTCTATCCAAAATTGGAAATCCTAATCTAACAAGAGGAATTCCTTCAGCTTTGGATATATATTTGCCGTAAGTGTTTCCAATAATCAAATCAACCTTTTCATTTTTAATCCATTGATGCAGCAGGAATAAATCACCTGTTGCTTCAACTTTTAAATTTGTAACTTTATCTTTGTATTTTCTTTTTATTTCCTGAACAAATTTATCTCCACCTGTTGCGGATAAACAATAAACCGGTTCCATTCCTAAACTTAAAACAAATTCAACTGTTGGAATAACGATATCCGGGTCTCCAAAAACAGCTGCACGTTTTCCATGATATTGAAAATATGTGTCTGTCATTAAATCAACCAATCGCCCGCGTTCTTCAATTAATTCTTGCGGAGGAGTTTTTTGTCCTGATAGTGCTATTAATTTCATAATAAATTTATCTGTAGCTTCAATTCCAATTGGAACATCAAGCAACATTGGTTCAACGGCACATTTTGTATTTAATTCAATCCCTGCAGGTAATGATGAAAACAAACCAAAACAAAGTGATGCTTTTGCTGAACCTGTAGCTTTTAATGTATCAATTGTTGTTCCTCCTGATGGATAAAAACGACTCTTTCCAGTCATAGGTGTATCAACAACATTTATGGTATCCGGAAAAAAATTGTATGGAATATTGAATAAGGATAATATCCTTTTCATTTCTCTCATGTCACCCGGATCAATAAAACCGGGAATAACGTTAATACGATTTGTTAAATCGGTTTTATCTTTTTCAGCTAAATATCTAACCATTGCGGCTGTCATATTTGCAAAACCTGTAACATGGCTTCCTGCATAGCTTGGAGTATTTGCGTGTATAACATATTTCCCTTCAGGGATAAGATGCTTCATATTTTTTATAATTGTCGGGATATCATCACCAATCGTTTCAGATAAGCAAGTTGTATGTATTGCAATGATGTCCGGATTATAAATTTGGAAAATATTTTTTATTGCTTGTTCGAGATTTGCTCCACCGCCAAATACTGAAGAACCTTCAGTGAACGAGCTTGTTGATGCCATTATTGGATCTCTAAAGTGCCTGGTTAAGTGCATTCTGTGAAATGAAACACACCCTTGAGATCCATGACTATGCGGAAGGCAATTATGTATTCCAAGACTTGCATACAAAGCTCCAATAGGCTGACACGTTCTTGCCGGATTTATTCTTAGTGCTTTTCTAATTTTAATTTCTTTAGGTGTTGCGTCTAACATTTGTTCTCCTTTTTTAAATCAGGTTAAGGTTGAGGCTAAGGTTGAGGCTAAGGTTAAGGTTGAGGTTTAGGTTAAGGTTCGAATTTTTCAACCTCAACCTAAACCTCAACCTGTTATTTCAGTTTTCTCAACCTTAACCTTTCTTTCATACTAATTTTTTATTTCAAAATTAAATCTCCAACGATTTCCGGTTCTTTTTCCCATGGTGGTTTTATATATTGCCAACTGGGATTATTAAATGACATATAAATATCATAAGCAAATATTGCGGCTCCTCTAAATCCTGCATATGGACCTGAGTAATCATAAGAATGAAGTTGTTTTGAAGGAACGCCCATTTTTTGAATATAATATTTATCTTTAATTCCTGAACAAAAAATATCCGGTTTTAGTTTCTTTATTAATTCTTCTGTTTCATAATGATTCAAATCATCAACAATTAATGCACCTTCAGGTAATGAAGGAAAAAGACCTTCATATTCATTCAAAAGAATTCCGGATTTTTTTAAGTCTTCTGCCTTTTCCTCGCTAATGGGTTTGAATCTAGATTCATCTGGTTTAACATCAAGTTCTTCTATGTTTTTACTGTCAGCATCAACTTTTATTGTTGGGAGAGCCTGTCTTCCCTCATAATCATCACGATGAGCAAATTCATATCCTGCCATAATTGTTTCCACCCCAAGTTCACGGAATATATCGCCATAATGATGACTTCTTGATCCACCAACATAAAGCATTGCAGTTCTGCCTGTTATACCTGGTTTATATTTATTGATGATTGGTTCTATTATGTTTTTTTCTCTTGCAATTAGCTCTTCAGTTCTTTTAATAAGATCCATATCACTAAAGAATTGAGCCATTTGCCGTAATGTTTCGCATGTATTTTTTATTCCTATGAAATTAACTACCATAAGCAAAAGCTCTTTAGGCAGTTCATTATAAATAACATCGCCAATTTTCACTCCGCGTTGTTTTCCACGACCAGCAACATCAATTTTTGTAACAGATGGAAAGCCAGCATCCATTAATTCTGATAAAATTGTATCTACTTTTTCTGGTCTAACAATTGCACGAATCATAAGCATTTTTGACATTTCTATTTTCTCCTTTTAAATAAATCAGGTTGAGGTTAAGATTAAGGTTAAGGGAAGGATTGAGGATTTGATTTACTTAACCTCAACCTTAACCTCAACCTTTTTTTAAACTCCTGCCAATCCAAATTCCATTAATAAAGCTTCCAATTCTTCTGTCTGCATCGGATTTGGAACAACAAATTTTTGATTATTCAAAATGTTGATTGCAAGCCCGCGATAAGCATCAGCCTGCTTTTCTTTTGGATCATAATCAATAATAGTTTTTTTGTTTATTTCTGCTCTTTGCACTACATTATCACGAGGTACAAATTGAATTAATTGACTGCCTAATTTTTCAGCAAAAGCTGTAAGCATAGCTAATTCATTATCTACTTTTCGTGAATTGCAAATAATCCCGCCTAAAAGTGCTCCACCTGATGCAAATTTTTTATACCTTTACAAATGTTGTTTGCCGCATACATAGCCATCATTTCACCTGAGGCAACAATATAGATTTCTCGAGCTTTTCCTTCTCTTATTGGTGTTGCAAAACCTCCGCACACAACATCTCCAAGAACATCATAAAAAACAAAATCAAGATCCGGCGTATATGCTCCCAAACTTTCAAGAAGATTTATAGCTGTAATTATTCCACGACCAGCACAACCAACTCCCGGCTCAGGACCACCTGATTCTACACATAGCGTATTGCCGTAACCTCTTTTTATGATTTTATCAAGATCAACATTATCCCCTTCTTCGCGCAAAGTATCTAAAACTGTTTTCTGTACTAATCCATGCAATAAAAGCCTTGTTGAATCAGCTTTTGGATCACAGCCAACAACTAAAATTTTTTTACCTGCTTCAGCCAAAGCCGCTACGGTGTTTTGCGTTGTAGCTGATTTTCCAATGCCACCTTTTCCATAAATAGCAATTTGTCTCATTTTATTCTCCTTTTTGTTTTGGTCATATAAATATAGCAATACCTATGCCAACTGGAAGTATGTTGATTTTATTGGGGTTTCAAACAATCATTAAAAATTAGTTACATTATAGTAGAACTATTAGTCATCTTAATTACTTAATTGTATTTTTGAATTTTAAAAACAAGAATATGGAATCTATCTTTTTAAACATACTTATAACTATTTTATCGAGAATGACAAATCCCAACAATGACTATGGAATCAAAAAAAAAGTACACATTTGACATGAAGATTTTTATTAAATTCAATGGCTCTATCGCAGAATTTTTCATTTCAGAGACAGAAGATACCTCGCAGCTTGTTGCTTACAGTTGGACAATTTTTTGCTAGACAACTTAAGGCTAAGATTGGCTGTCATTCTGAGCACATTCGTTTTACTCAGTGTAAACTCCGCGAAGAATCTGCTTTTATATACCACTCTTCACTTAAATCCTGCCATGTCGGATTTGTTGATTCAATAAGCGCAGTTTTTCTTGCTCTTATCCAACCTTTAAGCTCTTTTTCACGCCTTATTGCTACATGGATATCATTGGTTTGTTCATAATATACAAGTCGGTTAATGTTATATTTTGATGTAAATCCTAGTACAAGTTTATGTTTATGCTCGTAAACACGCCGCTCTAAATTATTCGTTACACCAATATAAATGGTTCTCGATCTACTTGCTATAATATAAACATAGTATTGCTTCATACGTACCTACTTTACTCAACTTGACTGATTTTTTATTGATAAAAATTAAAAAAACAATATATGACAGGATTAACAGGATTAAAAAATACAAAAAATGAAAATCCTGTTAATCCTGTCAAAAATAGTCATTTGAACTTTTTATTTTACAAAAATTATCTTTTTTTTACTTAAAAGTCAGGCAACTTGAGTACTTTAAAAGCAGATTCTTCGCGGAGTTTACACTGAGTAAAACGAATGTGCTCAGAATGACAGCCAATCTTAGCCTTAAGTTGTCCAGCAAAAAATTGTTCAACTGTAAGCATCTTGCTGCGAGGTTCTTTATTTTTTCATTAATTCGGAATTCGTATTCCGCAAAAGAAACGGAATACGAATTCCTGAAGATTATATAGCGATTTCACCTTCTTCACCTGTTCTAATTCTTATGCAGTTATCAATTGTAAAAATAAATATCTTACCATCACCAACCTCGCCTGTTCTTGCATTTTCTACTATAGTTTTTACTATCTTTTTCACTTCTTCATCTTTTAAAATGATCTCCATTTTTATTTTTGGTAAAAATTCAACTTTATATTGCTCGCCTCTCCATTGCTGAACAATTCCTTTTTGTTTTCCATGTCCTTCTATTTCACTTATCATAATGCCTGAATACCCAACTTTCTCCAGAGCTTGACGCACTGCATCAAGTTTTTCAGGTCTTATAATTGCTTCAATTTTTTTCATTTTAATTCTCCTTCTTTAATGTTACTTCATTATCTTGAAATTGGTGTTTCAGCAGATTTATCAAGTTTTACTCCAACGTAACCAGGGACTCCCATTTCAGGAACATCAAGACCGCTGATTTCCTCAGATGGCTTTACTCTATTACCAATAATAATATCAATAAATTTAAAAACAATCAACGAAAGCAATCCAATATAAATAATATTACTAATAACCCCGATGCATTGTGCAATAAATTGTGAAGCATTATCATAAAAAAGTCCCTTTACAGTGCCGGTTACTCCATTCCATCCATCACCATAAGTACCATCCGCAAATAAACCAAGTGCTAGACAACCCCATGCACCATTAACTCCATGCACTGCAATCGCACCAACTGGATCATCAATTTTTAATTTTCGTTCAATAAAAAATGCTGCTTCAACAACTAAAACACCAGAAATGAGTCCAATAATGCAAGCGCTTATTGAATTAACAAATGCACATGGAGCAGTAATCGCAACAAGTCCTGCTAAAAGGCCATTACACATCATACTTGGATCAGGTTTATTTCCTCTCACTGTCCACATCCATAAAGTTGCGGCCAAAGCACCGGTTGCAGATGCGAGCATTGTATTTACTGCCACAACAGATAAGCGTAAATCTGTACCTGCTAAAGTTGATCCTGGATTAAAACCGAACCAGCCAAATGCTAGAATAAACGTTCCAATTATTGCCATTGGAATATTATGACCTGGGATTGCATTTGGAGTACCATCTTTATTATATTTACCAACACGCGGTCCTATAATCCATGCTCCAATAAGTGCAATTACGCCACCAGTTAAATGTACAACTGATGATCCAGCAAAATCAACATGTCCATGTCCTAATCCAAAATTTTTACCGAGTAATGCTAACCATCCGCCGCCCCAAACCCAATTACCATAAATAGGGTACATAATTGTTCCTACAAACCAACCATATATAAAGAATGACAGATATTTCCATCGCTCTGCCATTGAACCTGTTGGAATTGTTGCTGTTGTATCCATAAACACCATTTGAAAAAGAAACATTCCAAAAACTGCAACATCATAACCACCTGATAAAAAAAATCCTTTTGTACCAAAAAGTCCAAGAGTCTTCCCAAAAAGATTTATTGTAAACTCTTGATTAAGACCGCTGAACCCTCCTAGTGTTCCTAATGCTCCAACACCTCCAAACATGAACGCAAAACCGCAGATATAGAAACCTAACATACCAAGCGGGTATATCATAAAATTCATTGCCATAGTATGAGCAACATTTTTTGCTCGTGTTAAACCAGTTTCAACCATTGCAAATCCAGCTTGCATAAACATAACAAGGAATCCAGTTACCATAAGCCATACCATATTAATTGCCACTCGATTTTTACCTACTGCATTTGCAACTTCGATAATGCTGGATTTATCTGACAAACCTGCATCAGATGCAGCTCCAGTATTTGCACCGCTTGGATCGGGCTGACGTTCAGTAATTACAGCACTAGATACATCTATTGTAACAGCTTGAGATGCTTCTACCTTGTTTGAACTTTCTGTAATTTCAAGCGATTTTTGTTTAGTTGTATCCTCTGCGTTAGTTGATATGTATCCTAAACTTATAAAACATAACATTATTAATACTAAAACATTTTTAAACATTTTTCTAAGTATATTTTTTTTCATAATTTTTCACCTTCCTTTTTTAGAAATCAACATCTACCTGCATTGTAAATGTATCCGGTAAATTGCTGTCATTATAAACATCCTGACCCAAAATAAATGAAGTATTTGTATCTAATTTATAAGAAAATCCATAAGTTAATGCACCATAAGCTGATTTAGAACCTTGATATTCAACTGCAACCCATAATTTATCTGATATTTCTGTAATCGTTCGTTCCCAGCATGCAAGAACACCTGTGTTATCCTTTCCATTGTTGTATAAAAGCAAATCAGGATTACCGCTAAAATATCCCAGTGAAAACCTGCCTAAATTTAATTTATCCAAAGTAATCGTCTTCCCAGCCTTTCCGTATAACACATTAAAATTAGTTGCATCTTTTTTTGTACCAAGATCATAAATACCAAATGCAAGTCCAGGAAACAAATTGCCGTAAGCATTTTCAGGGATACCAACTTTAAAATTAAAATAAAATGGATCTTTATCTAAAACTCCAAGTCCTGATTTGTGGTCAAAACCTATTTCTGCATTTAATTTTTCATAAGGTAAAACACCCGTTGTCAAACCCAAATTAGTAATTGTTCCCATTCTTGAACCATCTGCATTATTTTCTGTTGCTGCATAAAAATCACTTGTTAAATGCCACTTTTTAAAAGCCTGTACATCTGTTGATGGTGCCCATATGTGTGTTGATGGTGTTGCATAACAAATAGTAAATAAGGTACAGTAAATAACAAATAATGTTGAAAATAATTTTATTTTTTTCATTTTTTTATCTCCTATAAAAAAAAATTGATTACAGCTTTAAGTTATCATATTTAATTTTTAATATTTGATTTTTGATTTATATGTTATCTCCTTTCCTTATCTCCTCACTATAATTTTCGCAAACCTGATTAGCTTGGGTATATCATGATTTTTGAATAAGCAATAGTAATGCCATTTATTAAATGTTGGAATTATAAGAGCTTGCGAAAAAATAACTTGCCCTTTTCGCGCTTGGATTTAGGTCAGATTCGGACGATTAGTGAGTGGCAAAAGCTGAGTAATAGTAAACTATTTTGATGTTTTTGCTACTCAATAATCATCCAAAGATGGCTTGAAGATGGGATGTGAAAAGGGCAAGTTATTTTTTCACAAGCCCTAAGGGAAGAAAAAAATAAGTAGATTTTATGTCGTACATTTATGTAGAACTTTTTACACATTAGTATTTGTAATTAAATTTAGGTACAGGAAATTGAAACGCTCGATAAATCGAGCAACTATATTGAAATTTTTGTAGTTGCCTGATTTATCAGGCTTAATTTAGGTACAGGAATTTGAAAGTTTAGGCACAAAGGCACAAAGTAGCAAAGGCACAAAGTTTAAAAAAGAAAACCAAAACTCTATGCTTTGGAACTGTTTTTACTTTGTGCCTTTTCACTTTGTAACTTAAATCGCTGCCGAAGGTTAATGGCAGTAACTTAAGGGAAACAATTGTAGTTGCTCAATTTATTGAGTATAAAAAAAGCTTGATAAATCAAGCAACTACAAAAACAAAAAAACACAGAATCATCAAAAAACTCCTTAAGTTACTGCCATTAGCCGAAGGTAGCCTAACTTGAAATTAATATCACCAATAGCCAAGTTGCCAGTCACCAGTTAAACCTTTTCTTTTTGCCTATTGTTTTTATATTGCTATTTCCCCTTCCTCTCCTGTACGAATTCTTATACAATTATCTATAGTTGAAACAAAAATTTTACCATCACCCACTTCACCGGTTCTTGCATTTTCAACAATAGTTGTCACAGTTTTTTTAACTTCTGTATCTTTTAAAATAATCTCAATTTTAACTTTTGGCAGAAAATCTACTCTGTACTGCTCGCCTCGCCACTGCTGCACTACACCTTTTTGCTTTCCATGTCCTTCAATTTCTGTAATCATTAAGCCAGAATATCCAACTTTCTCCAATGCACGACGCACAGAATCTAATTTTTCCGGACGAATTATTGCTTCTATTTTTTTCATTAATATATCCTCCTTGTTAGTTACTCATTATTAGTAACCTTTGTTCCAAAAAAAGAATACCCTTGTTTGCGATTTAAAAATTCTGGATAAGCAGAATTTCCATGTTCACCAATATCCAGACCTTCAATTTCTTCTTGCAAGCTTACACGCATACCCATTGTTGCTTTTAATATCAACCAGGTAATTAATGATGCAGTAAATGCAAATGCACCAACACTAACTATCCCTATTAATTGAGCAAATAATAATTTAGTTCCACCGCCATAGAAAAGGCCATTTCCTGTTGCTACACCAGCTATTTTATCTTCAGCAAATAAACCAACACATATTGTTCCAAAAATACCATTTGCAAGATGTACTGATGTGGCGCCAACTGGATCGTCAATTTTTATTTTATCAAACCATATTACTGCGAAAACAACTAAAATACCAGATATAGTACCAATAATTATAGAACTGCTTATACTTACAAAGGCGCATGGCGCGGTAATTGCAACCAAACCAGCCAGACATCCATTTAAAGTCATTCCAAGATCAGGCTTGCCTAAAAAAATCCATGATATAATTGTAGCACTCATTATTGCTGCAGCAGCCGAAGTATTAGTAGTAATTGCAATATGGCTTATAGCTTGAGGGTCTACTGCCATAGTTGAACCAGGGTTAAATCCAAACCATCCAAACCATAATACAAATGTACCAATAGTTGCGATAGATAAATTGTGACCTGGTATTGGATTTACACTGCCATTATTATTATATTTTCCAAAACGCGGTCCCAATACTAATATGCCAGCCAATGCGGACCAACCTCCAACTGAATGAACTACAGTAGAACCAGAGAAATCAAACATACCTAATTTAGAGAGCCATCCACCACCCCAAATCCAATGTCCAACTATAGGATAAATGAACATTGCCATTATAAAAGAAAATACTATAAATGTTTTATATTTAATTCTTTCTGCAACTGCTCCTGATACAATTGTGGCTGCTGTTCCGCAAAAAACAAGCTCAAAGAAAAATTTCGCCATTAGTGGAACACCTGTCCATGATATTGCAGAATAAACACCCCTATAAGCTTCACCAACTGCTGGTGAATTATCTGCACCAGTCAAGAAAAATAATCCCTGTAATCCAATAAAAGGATTCCCATCACCAAACATTAATCCCCAGCCAATAAGCAAAAAACCAAGTGATGAAACAGCAAAGACAACAAAATTTTTAGATAATATGTTAACACAATTTTTCACTCTGGCAAAACCTGCTTCAACCATTGCAAAACCCAGATTCATAAAAAAAACCAGCATCGCTGTAATCAGAACCCATAACGTATCCAATGCTATTTTTAAATCCATTTTCAAACCTCCTATTTCTTTTTTGAGTAAAAAATATATTTTTTTACAATAATTATTTCCCAATTTTACATTTACGTTTCCTCCTTGTTCTGTAATTGTGTGTTTTTTTCAATTGAATATGCAATAGAGAATTTTTGATAAAAAAAAATGCGTCTATTTGACGCAATTTTCTTGCAACTTAAAGCTTAGGAATTTGAAAGTTTATATTTTATGCCCAATGAATTGGGCAACTACAAATATATTGCATTGTAGTTGCTCGATTTATCGAGCTTAATTTATGCCCCCTCAAGGCATATCATTTAATTTCCAATTTCTCACGTACGATTTTTGCATAAATTTTATTAATCCTGCCTGTTTTAAGCCATCTAGCTAATGTGGTAATTTGAATATCAAGTTTTCGGGATAAATCATTAAGTGTATACCCTTGATTTTCTTTTATAAATTTAATTTTTTCCATTAATTCATTATCTATCATTTATGATACTCATTTTACCTTTGCAATATTATTTAGTAATAAGTTTAAAATATTATTTATTTCATTTATGTAATTTTGTCGGAATATCATCTCTACAGGTTTTTGAATATATTTACCTTCAACCAATTCATCATTGCAGTTTTGAATTAACCTATTAATACTTTCGATAGATGATTCAAGATGAAATTGCAACCCTATTGCATGTCCATTATATTCAAATGCCTGATTGCTGCATCCTTTGCTTTCAGCAATTTTTATAGCATTTACAGGTATTTCAAATGTATCTCCATGCCAGTGAAAAGCAATAAAGTTTTTAGGAAATGCTTTAAAATTTTTTGATTTTTTTGCTTCAGATGTTAATGAAACTTGAAACCAGCCAATTTCTTTATATTTATTTTTTATAACTTTTGCTCCAAGCACATCAGCTATAAGCTGCGCTCCCAGACATGTTCCAATAACAACTTTTTTGTTATTAATAGCGGATTCAATAAATTTTTTTTCTCTTTTAAGCCATGGATAAACCTGTTCCTCATAAATATTCATAGGGCCACCCATAATAAGCAACCAGTCAAATTCATCTATATTCGGCAATTGCTCATTTTTAAATAATGATGTTTTTGAAATATTATATCCTTTATTATGAGCATATATTCCGATATTTTCTATATCCTCAAAAGGGACATGTTGTAAATAATGCAATCGCATAATTATTTCCATCCTTTTAAAAGTTACAATCAGTCGCTATTTAAGCAGCAATATTAATGCCATATTAAAAATATTGAAATCATTCAAAAAATTCATAATGGATTTTTTTTAGTTTACATTTATGTAGAACTTTGCACCTAATTGAAGGGTCGGGGAATATCAATCCTTTTTTATAAATTTCATAAATTGACAAATTTTGTTTTATTACTTATAATTTGTGTTATCTATCAAAGGAGATTTAAAATGAAAAATAAATATATAAAAATCTATTTAGTATTTAGCTTATGTATAATTTTTTTATATCTCTATGGATGTATTATTAATAAGGAAGGAATTAAGGAAGAACAAAATTCAGATACTACCTTAATACAGCAGACAGAAAATATCCAGAATAGTGATAATACTAATACTAATGAAACAAGTCAACCACCTTTAGTAAAAGAAGAAGCTGAAGAAGGAAAAAATAATACTATTGAAATAAAAAATAAAGAAGCAGATAACAATATAACTATTAAAAAAGAAATTTCACAAGAAGATAAAATAAAAGCTGAAGAAGAATATGAACTTGGTACTCAATTAGTAAATGAAAACAGGGTTGGGGAAGCTTTAGAGAAACTTGAGAATGCAGTAAAATTAAATCCTGAGTATGCTGAAGGATATAATAATTTGGGAGTTGCTTATGAAAAAATAAATAGGAATCAGGATGCGTTAAAGGCATATCGCAAATCATTGGAATATAATCCGCAATCGATAAATACTCAAGCAAATATAACTTTTTTATTATTAAAAGAAAAAAAATATAAAGAAGCTGTTGCTGAACTTAAAAAGCTGGAGATTTTAAATGTAAAATATCCTAAAATAAATTTTTATTTTGGACTGGCTTATTCAGGAGATAAAAGCGATAATCTTGCTTTAGAAAGTTTTCAAAAATCAATTGCTAATAATGAAGAAGCAGCTCAAAGTTATTATAATATTGGAACGATATATTTCAGTCAAAAAAATAATTCTGAAAGTTTAATTGCATTTAAAAAATCCGTTGAATTAGAGCCAAATCTGGCTTATGGATATTTTTCAATTGCAGCTGTATTTGAACAGGAAAAAAATTATTCAGAGGCTTTGAATAATTATTCTGCATATTTGAAGCTTGACAGTACAAGTCCTTATGCTCTTGAAGCAAAAACCAAAGCTGAAGAAATGCGGGAAGCTATTGAAGAGGCTAAAGCTGAAGAAGAAAGAAAAAAAGCTAAAGAAGAAAAAAGAAGAAATCAGGAAGAAATGAAAAGGAAAGCACAAGAAGAAGAGGAAAAGATAGAAAAAGAAAATAAAAAAGATGAGAGTGACGAAATTGAAGATAAAAAAATAAAATCTAAAGAAAGAAAAGAAAATAAAAAAGAAGAAGATGAAGAAGAATAATAATTTAAAATTTTATAAGTTTTTATGATAAAGGAATTAAAAATTAAAGAATCATTAGTTAAGGGTATTCCTTCCTTGCCAGGCGTATATATAATGAAAAATGTTAAAGACGATGTTATATATGTTGGCAAAGCAATATCTTTAAAAAAACGTGTTCAATCATATTTTAATCGTGCACACGATACCAAAACATCCCATCTTGTTGCAGATATTCATAATATTGAGTATATAATTACTGATAATGAAATAGAAGCTTTAATCCTAGAATGCAACTTGATAAAGAAATACATGCCCAGGTACAATATCGAACTCAAAGATGACAAAAAATATCCTTATATAAAAATTACTTTAGAAAAATTCCCTCGTGTATCTATCACCCGCGATATACGAAAAAAAACAGGACTTTATTTTGGCCCATATACAAATGTAAAATCTTTAAGAGAAAACATGCGTTTTATACGTGATTTTTTTCCTGTCCGTACGTGTAAGAATTTACGAGATAAAAGAGCATGTCTGAATTATCATATCAAAAAGTGTTTTGCCCCATGTGAAAATAAAATTAGTGAACAGGAATATCAAAAAATTATCGATGAACTTAAACTTTTTTTAGAAGGAAAATCAGATGAATTAATTTCTGTTTTAGAAACTAAAATGGATAAATTTTCAGAGGAAATGGATTTTGAATCAGCAGCCAGAACTAGAGATCAAATCAATGCAATTAAAGAAGTTTTTGAGAAGCAAAAAGTTGAAATTGCATCTAATAATGACGAGGATGCAATTTCTTTAGTTGCGAAAAATGGGATAAACTGTATTACAGTATTTTTTTTTCGTGATGGGAAACTAGTTGGAGAAAGACATTTTTTTGTTTATTCAGATGAAAATACTGTGTCGGAAATTTTGACTGAATTTGTTAAACGATTTTATTCTTCAAATAATTCAATCCCCAAGAGTATTCTGCTTGAGTACCAAATTGAAGAAGAGGATTTAATTATTCAATGGCTAAGAAAGAAACGAGGCAATATAGTAAATTTATTTTATCCCAAACGCGGAGAAAAATTATATCGAGTTGAAATGACGAAAAGAAATGCGAAAAATTTTTTACAGGTTGAAATTGAAAAACAAAAGAAAAAGCAGCAGACTTCCCATGATCTTTTGCTAAAGTTAAAACTTGAACTCGGACTTGATAAATTTCCATTGCGTATAGAAGCATTCGATATCTCCAATCTCAGTGGAACAGAAGCTGTTGGTTCAATGATTGTATTTCAGAATGGAGAATCCTTAAAAAAAGATTATCGCAGATTTAAAATTCGAGAAGTAAAAGGTATTGATGATTATAGAATGATGCAGGAAGTTATTAGAAGAAGATATTCAGGAACATTAAAAGAAAAATTACCTTTCCCTGATCTTATCATTATTGACGGCGGACCTGGACAACTAAATGCTGCGCAGGCAGAATTGAAAAAAATGAATTTATTAAATTATGATATTATAAGTCTTGCCAAGCAATTTGAAGAAATATATACTCCCTCCAGTTCTCATCCTATCAGGCTTTCAGATGGCTCTCCAACTTTATTACTTCTGCAAAACATACGAGATGAAGCACACAGATTTGCGCTTAAGTATCATAAACTACTGCGAGGGAAACGGATTTTGAGATCATCGTAAGTGTTCAGTCATCAGCTTTCAGCTATCAGTTTAAAGAGATCGAAATGAAAAAATAAAAATATATCGAATCAAAAGTTTTGTCTTTGCCTTGTTTTTTCGTAACTATTCAGCACATTTATTTCGCGGTGTAGGAGAGTCTGTCATTCCCGCAGTGTTTAAGCGGGAATCCAGATTTTATATTTAAACTGAAAAATGGATTCCCGATTAAACATGTCGGGAATGACAAGCCAAAGGTGCACGCCAATACAGTATTATATGCATTATCCGTTAAATTGTGCTGAATAGTTACGTTTTTTCTATGTTTTTGCTGAATGCTGACAACTGATAGCTAAACACTTATAAGTCAGCGTTTTAAAAAAGTTTTTAATTTATTCAAAGGATAAGTATTGATAATATCTTTCTTCTCAAGCCAGGCTCTTCTTGCGGTATATATTCCATATTGCATCATTTCCATCTGAAATACAGAATGCGCATCTGTGGAAATAACAAATTTCAAGCCCATTTCTTTTGCTATACGCGCATTAATATCGTTTAAATCCAATCTATCAGGATAAGCATTTATTTCCATTACTATTTTATTTTCGAAAGCAGTCTTGAAAATTTTTTTTAAATTTACATGAAAAGGTTCTCTTTCGAGAATTAGCCTGCCTGTCGGATGTCCTAAAATATTTATAAAAGGATTACACAGTGCTTTTACAATTCTATTGGTCATATCATTTTCTGAAAGATTAAAGTGAGAATGAATAGCTCCTATAACCACATCACATTCCTTAAGTACGCTATCTTCGAGGTCTAATGAGCCATCTTCTAAAATATCGACTTCTATTCCTTTTAGAATAGGGATAGATAATCCATGAGAATTAATTCGATCAATATCTTCCAGATGTTTTCGTAATTTTTTTTCGTCCAATCCCCGAGCCACTCGCACTGCTTTGGAATGGTTGGTGATAGCTATGTATTTATATCTCAATTCTATTGCTTTTTGAACCATTTCATGGATAGTATTTTTTCCGTCTGTTTCAACTGTATGCGTTTGCAAATCACCAATAATATCTTCGAGCTCCACTAAATGCGGTAGTTCTCCTCTATGAGCAGCTTCAATTTCACCTCTATCTTCTCTGAGTTCCGGAGGTATAAAAGAAAGGTCTGCACTTTTAAATATTTCTTCTTCATCCTTCCCGCCAATTTTATTATCGCTGGAATCAAAAATCCCATACTCATTGATTTTAAGTCCTTTTTCTTTTGCAATATTGCGAATTGCAATATTATGAGATTTTGATCCGGTGAAATAATGAAATGCAGCGCCAAAACTTCCTTCATCAAGAACACGCAAATCAACCTGTAGTCCATTCATGAGTTTTATGCTGCTTTTGGTTTGCCCGTTAGCAATAACTTCCTTAACTTCATCAAATTTTACAAATCTATCCATTATATCGCTTGTTTTTGAGCATATGGCAAGCAAATCAATATCTCCTATTGTTTCCTGTCTGCGCCTTAAACTTCCTGCAGGTTCAATTTTTTTTACTCCATTAGCTTTTTTTAGATATTTAATTAATGCTTCGCTTATTGTGAAACCTGTTGAAAGTTTAAATCTACCCTGTCCCTGTCTGTAATATTCAATAGATTTTAGTATTTTTTCTTCAGTTTTTTCACCCATTCCTTCAAGATGTTGCAATTTTTTATGTTTAGCCGCATCTTCAAGTTTATCAACGGAGTCTATTCCTAATGTTTTATACAACAGATTAACCTTTTTTGGCCCAATTCCATCTATCTTGAGAAGTTCACGAAGTTCAGAGGGGATTTTTTTATGAAGCTCTTCCAGAAAACTGCATTTACCGGTTTTAACAATTTCTTCTATTTTTTCTTCTGTACTTTTACCTATTCCTTTGATATCTTCCAGAGTTTTTCCTTCATTGATCAGAGCCGAGACATCATAAGGCATATCCCCAATAATTCGCGCGGCATTTCGATATGTTCTGATACGAAATGGATTATCACCCTGAATATCAAGAATATCAGCTATTTCATCAAAGATTATTGCTATAGTTCGATTGTCCATGGTTTTTTACATTTTTACTTTTAAATTCAATTGCTTTTTAATTAATAATATTATATTATACTCAAGTTGACTGATTTTTATAGCATAAAATTAAAAATTAAATATAAAAAATCAAAATTGTGGGGTACAACGTACAATTTAAAATTTTGATATGTCATTTTGATTTTTGCATTTTAATTTTTAAATTTTATCATAGGAGATGGTATGATAGTGTCAAAGTGTCAAAGAGTCAAAGTGTCAGAAGAAAATCTCAAAATTCTTTTGCTCTGACACTCTGACTCTTTGACACTTTGACTCTCTGACACTTATCCCTAAGGAGAAGACACGTAAAGTATATTTATATCTTTACATCTATTTTTAGATAATATGGATATATTAAATCTTAGAAATTTAATTTATCAATTCCCTTTAGCGCTGATTTTAACTTTTATAATTGTATATAAATTTAATGCAAAAATTCCTATAGCTAAATATAAACTAATCAACTTAATTTTGCGTGGTATAAAAATAGGTATTATATCTTCTTTGGTAATACCATTTATATTTGGAGTAAATACTTTTGATGTAATGAATTTTCATGACATTATTATATTTTTAAAAAAAGAATGGATTGTACATTTATTTATTTTATTACTTTTTATTTTAATAGGAATTCTTTCAGGAATTTCCATTTCAGTTTTTTTTTATAATCAAAGCAGGAAAGAAACATATAAGAAAAAATCATTAAAAAAATGAAGTCTACACCACTTGAAATCCTTTCAAAATACTGGGGATATAATAGTTTTTTATCATTTCAAGAAAAAGCTATTTTATCTATACTTGACTCAAAAGACACTCTTACAATACTTCCAACCGGCGGAGGAAAATCTGTTTGTTTTCAGGTGCCTGCATTATTATGCGATGGGTTAGCAATAATTATTTCTCCACTAATTTCTCTTATGAAAGATCAGGTTGATTATTTAAAAGATATTGGTATCGAAGCAGACTGTCTCAATTCCACGCAGGATAGTATTACACAAAGATCAATTAT
Source organism: uncultured bacterium (assembly GCA_964457585.1). Classification (GTDB taxonomy): domain Bacteria; phylum JACRDZ01; class JACRDZ01; order JACRDZ01; family JACRDZ01; genus CAYWFU01. Next base: position 43,886 of record CAYWFU010000014.1, read on the forward strand.
TGCTAAAATATTCAATGGTAAATTAAAACTTTTATATATTTCTCCTGAGCGATTAATGTTCCAGCAGATAAGAGATTTGTTAAAAAAAGTTAAAATATCGTTTTTTGTTATTGATGAAGCTCATTGCATAAGTCATTGGGGACATAATTTCAGAGAAGAATACAGGCAGCTTGGAATAATTAAGGATGAGTTTAAAAGTATCAATGTGCACGCATTTACAGCCACTGCAACAAAAGAGGTACAAAAAGATATAATAGAAATGCTGAAACTTGATTCTCCTCATCTTTATGTCGGCAACATAGATAGGGGGAATCTTACATATCGTATTTTACCTCGTTCCAGCAATTCAATAAATAAAATTGTTGATATTTTAAAAAAGCACAAAAATGAAGCCGGGATTATCTATTGTTTGCGCAGAACAGATGTTGATGAATTATCAATAAAATTAAACAATTTAGGATATAAAAATTTACCCTATCATGCTGGACTAACTGACAATGTTCGTAAAAAGAATCAGGAGGAATTTTCACGGGAAAATATTTCAATAATAGTAGCCACAATTGCTTTTGGAATGGGCATAGATAGATCAAATATTCGTTATGTTATACATGCGGCAATGCCAAAATCTATTGAGCATTATCAGCAGGAAACAGGTAGAGCCGGCCGCGATGGATTACCTTCAGACTGTTATATGTTTTATTCCGGACAGGATTTTAAAACCTGGGAATATATGTTAAATGATTCATCTCAAAAAGATGTTATGCTTGTGAAACTTAAAGCTCTATATTATTTTTGTACAGAACCCGCATGCAGACATAAATATCTTGTTAAATATTTTGGACAGGAATATGCTAAAGATAATTGCGGAGCATGTGATTATTGTCTTGATGAAGTTGATACAGTTGACGATCCCTTAATTGTCGGGCAAAAAATATTGTCCTGCGTTGCACGAGTAAAGATGAGATTCGGTGCTGACCATGTAACAAATGTATTAAAAGGTAATTTAACGGAAAATATAACAAAGTGGGGACATGAAAAATTGTCTACATTTGCATTAATGAGCAATGAAACGAAATCATACATCAGATATATGATTGAACAGCTTATTGGACAGGGATTTCTAAAAAGAGATATTGAATATTCAACGTTATTAATTACAGATTCTGGCAGAAGACTTTTAAAGGGTGAAGTGGTTCCTGTGCTGGCTAAACCTATTGTTGCGGAGAAAAAGAAAGAAATTGAGAAAAAAATAAAAATAAAACATGATATTGAATGGGAAAATATCGATGAAAAATTATTCGAAGTATTACGCACAAAACGCGCTGAATTGGCAAAAGAAAAAAATGTCCCAGCATATATCATATTCAGTGATAAAACACTAAAAGACATGGCTCAAATAAAACCGGTTTCAAAAGAACAATTTTCAAATGTGTTCGGTGTTGGAGAAGTTAAATTAGACCAATATGGGGATGTGTTTATTGAAATAATAAAAAAGTATATAAGATAGTTAAAAGGTACAGAAAATTATGTAATACGCTCCAATAAATAATTAAAATTATTAGGAAAGGATAAAATGAATTGGGATGAAACGATTAAAATTATAACATCTTAATGCGACAAACAAATAGCCGTTTACGTATCTGTTTGCAGATGGTTATGGTGTTATTATGATGAAAAGGAGAGAAAAATGGTTAGAAAAGTAATTGTAATTTTTTTGATGGTTTCTGCTGTATTTTTAAATTTTATCTTTGCTGCCGGCCCTGGCAGGGAAGATAGAAAAATACCACCGCAAATGATGATGGGGCAAGGGCAAGGAATGCCCATGATGGGTGGAGGAGGTAATAAAGGTGGCTTTCATAATGAGATGGAATGTCAATTTTGCATGAATATTCAAATATTAATCAGGCATTCAGAAAAATTTGTATTGAATGAGGAACAGCTAAATAAGATTGTGGAACTTGAAAAAGATTGTAAAAAAAATCAAATTAAAAAGCAGGCAGAAATAGATGTGCTTGAAGTAGACAAACAGTCATTATTTCAAAAAGATGAATTAGATTTAAACGCAATAAAAGATATAATCCAGAAAAGTTCCATCTTAGTAGGTGAGAAAGAATTTATTTGTGTAGAAACTTTTAAAAAGGCAAAAGAATTATTAAATGATGAGCAGAAAAAAAAGTTTCAGGAAATAATTAAAATGAATAGTCGAATGATGATGCAAAGAATGCCATCAATGATGAAAGATATGATGGAGCAGAAAATGAAAAAAAATGAAAATGAAGAAAAACCCAATAATCCGGCACCGGATGAGTGGCATAAAGGTAAAGAACAGGAGAAGCATTAATAGATTTTTATGACCAAAAACAATGAACATTAAAGAATTTTTAAAAAAAATATTAATTTTTAAAAGGAATATAACTAATGAGACATTACTTGGATTTTTGCTTACAGCAATTATTTTTGGAATATCATATTTGTTATCAATTTTTATCAACAAATCAACACTGATGACAATATTAGTACGTGATGTTTTAATGGTTCTTGGTGTAACACTTTTTTGTTTGTGGTATATCCAATATAAAAATTATAAACTCGAAGATTTTGGCCTGACATGGAAAAATTGGTATATATTTTTACCTGTAAATTTTTTACTTGCAGCCATACTCCTTTTCCTTTTTATTTCAGAACACCCTGGTGCCATGCTGTATTTTAATGCAAAAACTTTCTCATTAATAAGTTTTATTATGATTTCTGGAATATTTGAGATGGTTGTTTTTTATTCATTTTTGCGCAAAATTTTCGAGGATGCGTTTGGGATAATTCCCGGAATTGTCCTGGCTGCAATAGCATATATATTACATCATACAGGTGACCAGCCTGAGTTTGGGAAACTATTTTTTGTGGGTATTTTATATGCTTCAGTTTTCAGGATGGGGAACAGCATATTGCTTGATTATCCTTTTTTTTGGGGTATTGGCGCATGTTTTGATGTCCTGCTTATTTCCAAAGAAGTTCGCGAGATTGTTTATCCCTGTCAGCGTAGTATCATGATTTTAATTCTGTTTATTATAGGTCTAATTTTTATTTTTAAAAAACAAAAAAATTAATGGGGGGTAGGTAACATGAAAAAAGTATTTTTATTCGGGATATTATTATTAATTAATTTTACCGTATTAGCTCAAAATTCAACCGGAGAAATAAAAGTAAGCATGATAGGATTTCGTAATAATGACGGAGTTGTAAAGGTGGTTTTGTTTAAAACAAAGGATGGATTTCCTGATGAATCTGAGAAGGCTTATAAAAGGATTAAAACAAAAATAGAGAATAAAAAGACAGAAGCTATTTTTAAAGATGTACCTTATGGAATTTATGCGGTAGCAATTTTTCATGATGAAAATTCAAATGAAAAAATGGATGAAAATTGGATGGGGATTCCAATAGAAGGGTATGGGTCTTCAAATAATGTGAAATCAGCTTTTAGCGCTCCGAAATTCGATGATGCGAAATTTAAACTGGATGCTGATAGTTTACCTATCGAAATAAAAATTCAATATTAGATTTCCTGGGATATTTAATATATGGAATTATTTTATCATTTTGATTTTTTTCAGTGCCATCATAAATTAGAGAAACAACTGGAACACCTGTAACGGATTCTATTTTGGATGACATTGCTTCGGTAACCAGACCCGCACAACAGAAAGCAGGGATTGCCTGTACAAAAAGAGATATATCGGGATTTTGATTCAGGAGGTAAAAGATCGATATCAGGTTATCCATTGATTCTCCTGCATGTTCCAGCATTACGTGAAAATTATCCATAATGAATTTCATGTCTACGCTGAGTTCTGAGGCGGATTCCTGTAATATCTCATTAAAATGTTTATAGTAAGTATCTTCTATTGAATTAACCATCATCAAAACCCCCTTCGTAGTAATAGCATCTTTAAAATATCCGCTTTTTATCCAGCGCCTTAAATATGAATTACTTATTAGTTTACCAAAATCACTTAACGGAAATGCAATAACCTCGCCACCGGCTTCTTCAATGCACTTGATAAGGTTCTGATTCATTATCTCATTGTCCCTGACATAAAGATCGCCGAGTATGGCAATTTTAGGTCTATTAATTTTATTCACTTTAATATTTTTGAATTTTGCTACAATATCCATAACTGCTTTTTCAAGAGGAATTTTACCTAAAAAAGCATTGTAAAAAATTAATTCAGACTGTTTTATCGTAAAATCCGTTATGCCTTTGATTTCTTCATATGGCCTTATTTTGCATCCAATTTTTCTCAGCATTCCACTGAACATATATGCCAGATACGAATCAATACCTGCTTTAGCAGAAAGATCAAACAATGTAATACTTCCTGTGTATACTGAGATTTTTTCCATACCTTTTCCATAAGATTCAAACATGCTTTTTATAAAATAAGGATATAATCTTATATTGCATGCAAGCCTTGAATTCAGCGTCCACACAGCTATATTGGAAGGATAAAGATTGTTTTCCGTAATGTAATCAATAAAACTCTGATAAATAATATTCACAGGCAGACACTGACCATTGTTGGTTTTCAAACCCTGTTGAATTGCATGTTCTGTAACCGGTACCATTCTGGCATTAATACCTTCTTTAATAAGCACTGCTTCAATAAGTTTAACTGCAGAATCATCCCAGCTTGGAAAAAGGAGAGTTTTACCTTCTATTTTATGATCAGTATCAGGATTTACAGAAAGATAATTTTCAAGATGAAACTCTTTCTTTTCTTCGTTAAAATGATTCCTGAAAGCCTGTACAACAGCTTCAATCCTGGTTTCATAACCAATATTGGATCCGTGTTCATCAAGGTCGAGAATAATATAGGGTTTATGATATTCATTCATTATCCTTTTGAAATATTCCAGTGCAAATGAATCGGGAGAACATTTAAAAGAAGACATATAGACCGGATAAAGCCCTTTTGTTTTTGCGATAATTAATGCGGATGCCAAGATTTTTGCAGTATAATTCCAGTGGAAAGCCTTTAATAATGGTTCTATTTCAATTACATCATCTCTGGTAAAAGATAACATATCATGATAAAAAACCTTAATATTAAGATTTGCAAAAATATCTATGATACCTTTGTTTATATGATTATCAAGCACAACATACGGTCTTCCCAGTATCATTACATTTAGATCATTCAGATTGGCAGTTTCTCTGTCATAAATACTTTTTATCTTTAATTTAGAATCATTATAAAAATCTAAAGCCTTATCATAGGCAGTTACTATTGACCAGTAATCCAGATCAAAAAAAGGTGTTAGAGTTTTGCAGAGCTCAATTTTTGTTAAAATATCTGCAGTATCAATAACCGGCATAATGCATTTATTTTCAATATTTATACTTTTTGATGATGTTACAAGTGAAGTGGCAAATTGCGTGTAATAGCAGTAATGCCTGAAAACATCTTTTTCCTTTTCTCTTGATTCGAAATAAACCGGCAGAAAGAGATAATCAGCCTTTTGCGAAAGATATTTTACATGACCATAATAAGTGGATATAGGTGTGCAGAACTCTGCCTTGGAAATTTTTTTACCTATTTTTGATGCATCTTTATATCCTTTGCTTGAGATCGTTTTTATCCCCAGCTGGTTGAAAAAATAAGTCCATAGTTCATGCTCTTCCGCCAAATACAATCCATAAGGAATGCCAACAATTTTATCTGATTTAAATTTTTTAATTTTTTCATCTGTTTTAAATGCATGCTGATACTCTCTAATAAGATTAAACTTCATCTTTTTACTATCAGGAATTTTTGCAGAATTATAATCTCTGCCGCATAAAAATCCAAAAGCAACAATCTCATTTTGTATAGTTACTTTTTTTATTTTGCAATTATTGTGACATAACTTGCATATTTCAGATTCAACCGGAATGTTTTCCTTATAAAGAGAAAGCCCGCGAAATTTTGTATGAATATTATTATTCTCAACAAGCATTATTGCACAACCCAGCGCTCCGGTTAAATGGCAGTATTTTGATACATGAATGGGTTTGTTAAGTTTATTTTCAAACGCAGCCACAAGTGCTTTATTTTTGGCTGTTGCTCCCTGAAAAAAAATTTTTTTGCCGATATTTGCTTCTTTGGTAACTTTAGACAGATAGTTATCTCTCACTGAATGTAGCACGGATGCAAGTATTTCATCTACTGGATAACTTTCACTTAGATAATGATTAATGTCCCTTTCCATAAATACAGTGCATCTGTCACTTGTAATAGGAGACTTCTTTTTTAGCGCTCGATCAGAATATTCATTCAAACTGCATCCAAGTTTATTTGCTTGCTCTTCAATAAAACTGCCTGTTCCGGCCGCACACACGTTATTCATAACACAAAAATTCACCATACCATTTTTTAAGGTTGTGAACTTGGAATCCTGCCCGCCGATTTCAATTATCGTATCTACCTCGGGATCAAGCCTGGATGCAGCTCTAGCGTGCGCAGTAATTTCATCTATATAAAGATCTGCTCCTATTATTTTTCCAACAAATTTTCTACCGGCACCGGTCGTGGCAACTCCTTTAAATTCAAATTTAATATTATGCTTCTCTTCGATTTTGTTTATTGCTTCGAATATTGCCTGCGCTGCAATTAGCGGCTGACCTGCTGTCATTGTATAAAATCCGGCAAGAACCCTGTTTTTTTCATCTATCAACACTGCCTTTGTGCTTGTTGAACCAATGTCAATTCCCATATAAACATTCTTTATAGACACGAGTGGCTCATATATATCAACTTCAATACGTATTTTTTTATTTTTTAAAGGAACATAATCAAATTTTTCAAAACTTTTAAAATCAGGGTAATCCGATATTTTAAGATCGAGAGGTTCATATCCGTATTCAAGTTTTTTTTTCTTATGGATAATAAGTGACTGAGCGCTGGTTATATTGAGAGGAATCAAATCCTTTTCATTTAAATATATTAATGCCGCACCGATTGCTCCATAAAAACATGAAAACTCACTAACAACAGGTTCGATTTTAAGTTGTTTTTTGAGATGTTTTATAACTGCCTTGTTTTTTGAAACTCCGCCGATAAAGACGAGAGGTTCCCGCGGAGGATCTTCTCCGAAAAGAGTATCGGTAATATTTTTCACCAGACCTTCACAAAGGCTGTCACAAATCTGTCCGAGTGAATAACCTTCCTGCTGAGCATGAATAAGGTCGGTTTTCGCAAAAACCGCACAGCGCGAAGCAATCGGAGGAATGGTATCGTTATTTTCAAAAGCTATTTCTGCAAGCTTCTCAATGCTTTCAAGTTTCAGGCGCAACATTTGCTGATCGAGGAAACTGCCTGTCCCAGCCGCACAGGTTGCGTTGGTTTTATAACTTTTATATTCACCGGATTCATTAAAACTAATCAACCCGAAATTCTCTCCGCCGACAATAAGAACATTTCTTGCATCAGGATGATATTGTTTTACGGCAGTAATTATTGCAAGCTGATTGTTATAATTTACAGCATCTTTAATAATTTCAGGAGTGGATGTTGTTGCAGCTATTCCGCCAATATCTTTAAGGTCAAAAGTCGATAGCATATTAAGCAGAGTATCGTTAATTGCGCCGTGATGCAGTCTATATGCAGTTTTTATTACTTTTTTATCTCTGTTTAAAATAACTATTGATACAGCAACTGATCCTATATCAATACCAAGAATATTTAGCATATGAAATCCTCAAGCCGAACAAGTCTGGGGAAAAAATAATTAATGAAGAACCCTGCGGCAGACAGACTGGGTCAAATCAATTTATATTAATTACTAAATAAAATTTAAAAT
>CAYWFU010000015.1:0-21316 GCA_964457585.1 uncultured bacterium
AACATCTTGAGAAAATTGATGTCTTTTTAGGTAGGATAATTTGAGACGGGACAGCGTATAATATGAATACTGGAGAAAGAATATGGGTAGAATTCATTTTATTTGGGAAATTAGAGGCAGGTGAAATAAAAATAATTTCTTGACATAAATGCCTTGAAATAAATCCAAAGTTTACATATATATTGTAATGGATAATTTTTCTCGATATATTCTAGGTTGGAAAGCCTCTCTTCAATTATCTTCAGAAATATTCGTAGAAAATTTGAAAGAAGTATATTATAAGCAACTCATTCCTATTAACCCCGTTAGAGAACTCTGTTCGTTGTCGGCGGATTTTTCAAATAAAGTAAGCCCTGTTAAAGAATTTTTCTCTAACGGGGTAAACAAACCAATCGAATTAATTGTAGATGGTGGGCCGGAAAATAATAATGAAAAAGTTGATGGTTTTATAAGTGATATTGATGGAGCAATAAACATGGATTTTTATAGACCTCGAATAAGGTCAAGTTTTAAGTAGTATTTTGAATTGAAAAAAGTAATTTGTAATTGTTAAGCCATGAAATTTTTGTTTCACTCTTAAATAATTCGGCATCCATAATAATTGGATTGTGCGATTTCTTAAGCATTTTTATATGGATCTCTTTTTCTTTTATCTCTATATCCGCTCCATTATGAATAAAATTCAAATAAATTGATTTTGCTTTTTCTTTTTCAAATCCATACATATGAAAATCCATGAATAATGTCGAAGACAAGCGTATTTTTGCATTTTAATATCTTTAAACTGATAGCTGAAAGCTGATGACTGAATGCTTACTATAAATTTATATCGGAATATCAATCTGCTCAGGTAAAAATTCTGTTTTTACATATTCTTTGAAAATTCCATCATTTATAAAAAGATCATAAATGTCCTTATCCAGATGTTTATCTTTTACCATAAATTCTAAAATTTTTTTTACTTCGCTGACATTTTTACCTTTCTTATAAGGTCTGTCACGTGAAGATAAAGCCTCAAAAATATCAGCAAGCGCTAATATCCTTGCTTGTAATGATATTTCATTCGCTTTCAAATGTTTATGATAACCTGTGCCTGTAAGTGTTTCATGATGAGAACTTGCAATTTTTGGCACATTTTTAAGTTTAACAGGAAAAGGGAGCTCATTTAACATTAGCTCTGTAACTCGAACATGATCTTGCATTTTGTCTTTTTCTTCTTTTGTTAATGTTCCGCGAGTAATAGATAAATTATATAATTCTTCATCTGTAAGAATGGTTTTTTCTACACCATTTAATATCCATTTTCTTTTTGCAATATTTTTTAATCTTTCTTCTTTTTCCGGACTTAAAAATTCACCGCCAATATTTGTTTTAAGAATAAAATTAAAATCATCATCTATTTTATTTATTTCATTTTTATAAGATGCTTCAAGTTCTTGCATATTATCTTTTTTCCCTGTTTCCAATATAGATAATTTATTTTTTAAAAATTTTATATAATCTAAATTTTTAAGAACTTCAAAACGCACTTTTATTTCTTCTGCTCTGTCATATATTTTTTCAAGCTTTGTAGCTTTATCTATTATTTGTTCAGGAGTGGTTATTTTGCCCATATCATGCATCCATGCAGCAGTTTGCAATTCTTTTAATTCATCATCAGAAAATTTTATATTTGTAAATGGGCCATCTTTTTTTTCATTTATTTTATTGGCAATCATCATTACTATTGCTGCAACTCTTTTTATATGCCCTGCTGTATAAGGAGATTTTTCATCAATTGCTTTAGCAATGGTCTTGATAACAGAGGAAAACAATTTTTCCAGATCATGTATTAATTTATTTTGAGTAAGTGTAACAGCAGCTTGTGAAGCCAGAGAAAGAATAATTGTCTGCGCTTCAGGAGAAAATTGAATAATGCTGTTATCAGCAAAGCTTCTTGCATTTAATAACTGCAATACACCGATAATTTCGTTTTCATGATCTTTTAAAGGTACCACAAGCATAGATTTAGAACGATACTTATTTTTTTCATCAAACGCTCTGGTACCTGAAAAATCATATCCTTCAACATCATAAACATCAGGAATATTAACTATTTTACCTGTCAGAGCAACATATGCTGAAACATTATGAAAATTTTCTTTCCCGTCTTTTTCATAGAGTTTAACAGGCTGCCATGTAATTTCTCCGGATGTTCCGCCCATCCGCACTTTTAATTTTGTATTTTGCAAAATTTCAAATTTTAATTCTTTAGTCTCTGTTGATAAAATATATAATGTTCCACCTTCAGCATTAGTAAATTCGCGAGCAAAATCAACTATCATTTCTAGAAGTTTAGGGACATGTTTTTCTGATGATAAAGCTATTCCAATGCTTGTAAGTTTATTGATACGGCTGATTAATCCATCGGAAAAGACTTTAAGTTCTTCCGCGATATTATTAATAATTTTATTTGCTTCAGGATTTTTTGAAATTTCAAATTTTTCCATTTTTTTCTCCTTTTAATATGGAGATTAAAGATTGACTAAGCCTGATAAATCAGGCAACTACAAATAATTGATGTGATGTAGAGACGCAAAATTTTGCGTCTCTACTTTAAATTTCTATACATTGAAATAAAATATATCAGATATTTTTAATAAAATAAAGAGATTTTAATAAATAAAAACATAAATTGCCAATTTTGTATTTTTAAGATATACTCTTTTTTTAAAATTAAAAGGTAAAAAAATGAAATCAAAATTATTACTAATAACTGTTATTATATTTGCATTGGGTTTATTTTATTGGCTCTATAAAATAAATAAAAAAATTTTTAAAATTTCACTGGGTATTTTAATAAGTATTGGATTTCTATATCTTGCATTTAAAGATGTAGATTTTATTAAAATTGTTTATATATTAAAAAATGTCAATTATTATTATCTTATTCTTGCAACAATAGTAACTTTAACCGGACACGGGATAAGATCATTCCGATGGAAATTTCTTTTAAAACCTATAAAACAAATAAAAGTATGGACATTATTTAAGATTACTATAATTGCTTTTATGTCAAATAATATATTACCGTTTAGAATGGCTGAAATTGTCAGAGCTTATCTTCTTGGAGAAAAAGAAAATATAAGTAAAACTGCTTCATTTGCGACTATAGTACTTGAACGTTTTTTTGATCTTCTTGGAATTTTAATTATTTCCAGTATTTTCTTTTTATTTGCGCCAACACCAGATTATTTAAAAAATGCGGGTTTGCTGCTAATGTTAATAGGAATATTTTTTGTTTTTTTTATAATATTTTTAAAATATAAACATGATTTTGTGCATAAAATTTTAAATAAATTATTATCTCGTTTTGCTCAAAAACATATTCATAAAATAGCCGAACTTATTAATAATTTCGTATCAGGATTGGAAGCTTTTTCAAATTTTACTCAAGTATTATGGATAATATTATTGTCTCTTATTGTATGGCTATTTAATTTAGGTATTTTTTATTCAATTAGTATGGCTTTTGGCCTTAATATCCCTTTATGGAAAAATTTTTTCCCTTTTCTTACTGTTATAATTGGAGTAATGATTCCATCTGCCCCGGGTTTTGTTGGAACATTTCATGAGTTTTGTAAGCAGGGTTTAATTTTAGCTGGAGTAACAGATAATAATATTGCAGCAAGTTATGCGATTTTAATTCATGGGTTGCAATATATAGATGTTACTTTATTAGGAATATATTTTTTGATAAATGAGAAAATATCATTGTTTAAAATTACAGAGAAATAACATTTATTTACTATTTAGAACCTCTCGTAATATCTTATTAACTAATGCCGGATTTGCTTTTCCCTGAGTTTCTTTCATTACCTGTCCTACCAGGAATCCTAAAGCCTTTTCTTTTCCATTTTTAAAATCTTCCACGCTCTTTGGATTGTTATCAACAATTTTTTCGATTATTTCTTTTATTAATTTTTCATCAGAAACCTGTGAAAGGCCTTTTTCTTCAATAATTTTTTCCGGATTTTTATCAGTCTGCACCATTTCTTCAAATACAATTTTTGCAATTTTTCCGTTTATTTTTCCATTATCAATCAGTTTCAGCAAATGGGTTAGTTTCTCAGGTGTAATTGTAAATTGGGGTATTCCTATATTTTTTTCTTTTAATACTCTTAGCACTTCACCCATAATCCAATTGCTGACATTTTTCGGATCCAATCCATATGATACACATTTTTCAAAATATTCAGCAAGTGATTTATCCTGAGTAAGAATTTCAGTATCATATAAAGGAAGCTGATATTGCTCAATAAATCTTTTACATTTTTTATCAGGCAGTTCCGGCAGATTTGAAGTAACTTTTTTTATCCAATCAGCAGAAATTTTTATTGGAGTAAGATCAGGCTCAGGAAAATATCTGTAATCATGAGCTTCTTCTTTGCTGCGCATGGAAACAGTTAGTCCTTTATCAGTATCCCATAATCGTGTTTCCTGAATTATTTTTTCATTTTTTTTAAGACACTCAATCTGTCGCTCTGCTTCATAGTCCAGAGCCTGCTGGACATAACGGAATGAATTCACATTTTTAATTTCAGTTTTCGTACCAAGGGCAGTCGCCCCTTTTGGACGAATAGAAATATTAGCATCACAACGGAAACTGCCTTCTTCCATATTTCCGTCGCAAACTTCAATATATTGCAAGATTGTTCTAAGTTTTATTAGATATTCTTTAGCTTCATTTGAAGAACGGATATCAGGTTCACTAACTATTTCAAGTAAAGGTATTCCTGAACGATTAAGATCTACATAACTTCCCTGAGCATGCTGGAAATTATCGCTCATATGCAGTAGTTTTCCCGCATCTTCTTCCATATGTACACGATTAATCCTAATTCTTTTGATTTTTTCATCGACAACTATTTCAGCAAAACCATTTGTTCCAAGCGGTTTATCAAATTGTGAAATCTGGTAACCTTTGGGAAGATCCGGATAGAAATAATTTTTTCTATCAAATTTGCTAAAATCAGATATTTTACAATTTAATGAAATGGCTGTTCTGAGCGCATATTCTAAAGCTTGTTTATTATATACAGGAAGTACTCCAGGCATTCCGAGACAGATCGGGCATACCTGCGTATTAGGTGATGACCCAAAAGTGGTTGAACATCCGCAAAAAGCTTTTGTTTTAGTTAAAAGCTGAGCATGAACTTCAAGCCCTATAACTATTTCAAATTCATTATCCATGCTATCTCCTAAAATATTTTCAAAGTAATAAGAGTTATAATCAGTAATCCTATAAAAGTGGAGATCATTCCAAAAATAAAAAGATAAGCTCCCAGATTAAAAATAAAAAAATTTTCATTAACAATTGACGGGATTAATAGCAAGCCTAAAAGTGCAAGACTATTACCAGTAATAAGCAGCCATAAAGAAATTTTATGAGGTACTTTATTATATAAATCTATTTCATCTGACATTAAATTAAATTATCTCCACTTTTGTACCTAAAGGAATAAGCTTAAATATTTCTTCAACATCACGGTTATTCATACGGATACATCCATGGCTAATATTTTTTCCTATAGATTCCGGTTCATTTGTTCCATGAATTCCATATTGTTTTCTCTCTTTGAATCCAAGCCACCTTGATCCAAGTCCATTTTGCGGATCACCACCCGGAATATTTTTTCCATTAAGTGTCCATGTTGGATTGACAATTCTATTTCCTATGGTAAAAGTACCGGACGGGGTAGGGGATTCAGATGCGCCGGATGCTATGCGATATTGTTTAATTTTTTCTTTTCCTTTAAATAAGACTAAAATATTTTTTTTAGTATCCACTTTTATATGAAATTCTTCAATTTCACCTGCTGATTCATATTTTTTAGCTTTTTCTAATATTTCTTCATTGGAAATACCATGTATTTTTTCAAAACATAAAATATTGAAACATACTAAATACAAAAACAAAATATATTTATTTAAAACAAATTTCATAATTACTCCATTTATTCAAAAAGTTAGTATTTAATCAATGAAAATATTTCATGATCTTTTAGTTTTTGAGCTCCATTTAAAAAGGTAAGCTCAATAACAAAAGCTACACCGGCAATTTTACCGCCTAATTTTTTTACTAACTCTATCATTGCGCTGGCTGTCCCGCCAGTTGCAAGAACATCATCTATTATTAAAACCGATTGAGATGCTTTAATAGCGTCTTCATGCATTTCAACTGAATCTGTACCATATTCTAATGTGTATGTTGCTTTTATGGTTTTATATGGCAGTTTACCTGGTTTGCGTACAGGGATAAAACCTATCCCCAGTTTATTTGCTAATGCTGCTCCAAAAATGAATCCTCTTGCTTCAGCGCCCATAACTAAATCTATTTTTTTATTTTTATAATTTTTTGCTATTTCATCAATTACATATTTAAAAGCATCTCCATTCATAAGAAGTGTTGTAATATCTTTAAAAATAATGCCTTTTTTGGGGAAATCCGGAATATCTCTAATGTGTTTTTTTAAATCCATCGATTTAGCTCCTTATTTTTTTTAGGGTATTTAATTAAATTCCCGCAGCTTTTTTTAATTCATTTGCTTTATCAGTCTTTTCCCATGTAAAATTATCATCATTTCGTCCAAAATGACCATATGCAGCAGTTTTTTTATAGATAGGTCTTCGTAATTTTAAATGTTCAATAATTTTAGATGGTTTAAAATCAAAAACTTCATTTACTATTTTTGAAATTTTTTCATCAGGAATAATTCCTGTACCATAAGTATCTATCATAATTGATACTGGTCTTGCAACTCCAATAGCATAAGAAACCTGAAGTTCACATTCTTTTGCCAGACCGCTTGCAACAATATTTTTGGACGCATATCTTGCCATATAACAGGCACTGCGGTCAACTTTGGATGGATCTTTGCCTGAAAAAGCACCTCCACCATGAGAAGCATAACCACCATATGTATCAACAATTATTTTTCTGCCAGTTACACCGGTATCTCCCTGTGGGCCTCCAACAACAAATCTGCCTGTAGGATTAACAAAAAATTTAGTATTTTTATCAATTAATCTAATTGGAATTACTTTTTTTATTACTTGTTCAATAATTGCTTTTTCAAGTTGTTTACTTTTTATCTCCGGAGAATGCTGAGTTGAAATTACAACTGCTTCAACACGGTTTGGTTTCCCATCTTTATATTCAATAGTTACTTGAGATTTTCCATCAGGCCGTAGAAAATCAAGAATGCCTTTTTTTCGCATTTCACTTAATCTTGATGTAAGTTTATGAGCTAATGTAATTGGAAGCGGCATTAATTCTTTTGTTTGATCACAAGCATAACCGAACATCATTCCCTGATCTCCGGCACCCTGTTCATGAGTTTTTGTTTCATCAACACCCATAGCAATATCAGGAGACTGCTGATGAACAGAAACCAATACTCCGCAAGTTTCAGCATCAAACCCATATTTTGCTCTTGTATAACCTATATCATTAATAGTATCTCTTGCAATTTTTTGATAATCGATTTGAGATTTGGCTGTAATTTCTCCTGCAATAACTACAAGTCCGTTAGTAAGCAAAGTCTCACATGCAACACGTGCATAAGGATCATTTGCCAGAATAGCATCAAGCACTCCATCTGAAATCTGATCTGCTATCTTATCAGGATGTCCTTCAGTAACCGATTCAGATGTAAACAAATAATTTTTTCTTCTCATCAATATTCTCCTTTAATATTTTATTGAAAAATTAATATCGATATATTATATAATATTTTTTTGACTTTGCAATATTTTTTATCAGAACAGGAAAAGGATACCTCTAAATAAAAAAAGGATACTAATATAAATTAGTATCCTTTTTTAAATATAAACAAAAGATTTTAAAAATTATTTTCTTATAAGAGTGCCTTTTATTACTTGAACAAGAAAATTAAAAAATATAATTGCTAAAAAAATTAAAGTTAAATCAATTCCCGGTGGTACTGCATGCATATTTAATCCCCCTATAAATTAATAATTAGTTCGCAAAAAATTCTTTAATTTCTATCAATAATTCATGTAATACATGATTGCCTATAAAAGCAAACATTTTAATAGTAAGAGAACCGATTACTATAAACCAAATATATGTAAGCAAACGAACTGTAAAAGTGGGTTCATGGTGTTCAATTATTTCATGATGAGCCCCTTCATGGCTTCCAGTATGTTCTTGTTCCATGTTTTTTTGCCCTCCTTATTTTTTTTTACAGCTTTTGAAATAGTTTATATTATTTTTTTTTATAAGTCAAGAAAAATTTTATTATTAATGTAAGATTTTTTCAGATGATTTAAGTTTAAAAATAAATGGAATTATTTTTAGATTTTCAATTATAGAAAAACGTCTATTTATTCTATCTTGCCAATTAACTTCGATTTCAGTTATTTTATTTTTTTTCCATAAAGCACGTATTAAAAGTTCTGAATCCCAGAACCATCCCCGTTTGTGAGTTAAATCATGCCCCATTTCATCGATTAATTTAATTAAGATATTTTTTTTAAAAGCTTTAAAACCGCATTGATGATCTGTAATTTTAGTACAAAAAATTATCTGTATAAAAAAATTATAAAATTTACTTATCATGAGACGGATTGGTCTGCGGGAAGCTGATGACCCTTTTAGATAACGATTACCTATCGCAATATCAGAACCATTTATTATTGTCTGAACCAATAAATTTAAACTATTAAGTTCTATTTCAAGATCAACATCAATAAAAACAATTATATTTCCGCTGGATTTATAAAAAGCCTGAGCTAAATTTTCTCTTTTTGATGGTCCGTTATCGTAATGAAGATAATAAATATTTTTATAAGTAGCAACTAAAGGTTTAAGCTTATCAAATGAATTATCTTTTGATGCATCGTCAACAATAAATAGTTCAAAATCATTGTTTAATTCATTTAAATTAGCATATATCTTTTTTACATTATTAAATATTATATCAGCTTCATTATACGCTGGTAAAAAACAGGATATTTTATTAATTGATATCACCTCGATTTAGCTGACTGCTGAATGCTGATAGCTGAACGCTTATAAATATTTATACCACCAATACAATATTTTTGGATAAAGTTTTAGATTATATAGAATATTAGTGGTCAAGAAACATTCATGTGTACAGAAACATTGTTTTTTTTCTATTTTTTTTCTTATTTTATTGGCTTGCTCTGATGTCCATAATTTTTTCATATCTAATTTATAATTTCTAATATTATCTATTTTTTCATCTAATAATTCACATGGATAAACTTCTCCATCAGGATAAATTACAGCATTTATTTTACCTGCATAACAGGGGATGTAACATCGGCCATTTTTTAAAAATTCTGTTATCATTTCTCTTCGTACTACATTTTTAGCAGAATTTATGCGTGAAAATATAAAACCAGTATATTCTTTATATTTTCCTTCAATTATATCTTTTTGTAAAAGCTCATCGGCAATTTTATATTTATTAAAATCAACATTTTTAATTATTGGATTGCGTGGATTGCCGCGGATTAAAAAAGGCGCCCAGACAGGGACATTTAATTTATTTCGAACAAAATTATGTATTTCTGGTATATGATCTTGGTTGAGTGAAGATATTGTTGTAATTATGCCGACCTGCATATTTTTATATTTTTTTTTAAGGTTAATAAGCCCATTGAAAGTGTCAATGGCTTTTTCAAAAGCATCTGGCGTACCGCGTATAATATCGTGAAGTTCGCCGATGCCATCAAGAGAAACATTTACAGTAAGTTTTGCTTCCGGGCAGAGTTTGAGTATTTTTTCAGTTGTTTGAACAACTTTATTTCCAAGTATTCCATTCGTTGGGATTGCCAGGTTTCTGACAGAAGTATTGCGATAAAACATCCCTGCAATTTCCGGCAATTCATCTCTTAAAAAAGGTTCTCCACCTGTAAGAAGTAAAAAATTTAAAGATCGGGTAGTTTTGGAAATACAATCGATTTCGGCCATTTTTAAAATATTTTTTTCTTTATCTGATTCTTTCCAGTAAAAGCAGTGCTGGCATTTTGCCACACATTTATTTGTGACAAAAAAAATTAAGTATGATGGACTGTCAGAAACAGGATTTATAAAACGTTTTAAAATATTATAGATAGCTTTTATTTTTCTCATTTTTTATGAATTGATTTTTTTATTTTTTAATAATATAATTAACTTGAATCGAGTAGTTTAATATATTACATAAAAACAAATAAGTTGCAATAAAATATTAAAGGAAATATTATATGAAAAATTTTTTACCAGCTATTATTTTTTTCTTTCTTTTTTATTCGAGCATTAATGCTCTTGAATCTACTTTTGTTTTCGAATCTGCTCTGACACATCCTCAAGTTGATACTACATATGTCCCAACCGAAATGTTGAAAAGACTTAAAATAAAATTCAAAAATAATGATTCAACTATTTTAATATATGCTTTTAAAGCAGATATAAGAGATATTGTAAAAGAAATTAATCGTCAGAGTAAAAAATATAGATTTTTGATGGATACTACTATTTCAGGCATTAGTCCAGAAATTGCCATTCAGAAAGAAAAATTTGATATAGGAATTGATTTACTTCTAAAAATGAATAATTTACACAGAGAAAAAGTAAATATTAACAAGCCATCACAATTTACCGCATTTAGAATTAAAAGAGGCCAAATTAAAAAAGAACGAAATGTATATTCTGAAAATGAGACTAGTTTAGAAAAAAAATTAAATAATTTTTCCAATAAAGAGGTTTTTCAAAGAACAGTATTTGAATTGGAATCTAAAGGGAAAGAATCTGTCCCTGTGCTGGCTCGAATATTAAATAAAAATGAAGATAAAACGCTGCGTAAAATTATCGTGACTATTTTAGGTAAGATTGAATGCGTAGAATCACTGCATCTTCTTATAAGAAATCTTGATGAAGAACCTTTGCTTGAAATAAAAATGATAATTATAGAATCATTACTAAAAGTCGGTAAAAATAATAAGCAGGATTTAAGTCTTAAATTATTTGAAATTTATAATGGAACAAAAGATGACAATACTCGATTAGCAGCAATGATTGGATTTTTAAAATTAAGTAATGATAAGAATCAAAATATAAAAATACTTAAAAATGAAGTTAAAAATCCGAATCTTTTAATAAAATTGAAAGCATCTGAGTATCTTGCTAAATTAGGTGATAAATCTGTTTTAAATATTGCGTTAGAAAATGTTTATAATGAAAACCCTATTTTACGTGGAGTAGCTTTAGATATTTTAGCTGAACTTGGTGATAAGCGAGGTATCCCGGTGGCTAAAGAATTAATGTCAGATTCAGATTCAAATGTCCGCATAAAAGCTCGATTAGCATTGAGAAAAATAGAATATGCTGATACTGTTTTACATTCAGAAGACAATCCACCTAAAATAAGTCATTTGCGGTATATTTTTGTTAATGATGTTGAAAAAGAAGTTAAATATTGGGCAGCAGAAGTATTGTTAAATCTTGGACAAAGCGGTGAAGAAGCTTTAAAAGAAATTGCTAATAAAAATGAATATGGTGAAACAAGAATTATTGCGATAAAAGTATTAAATTCAAAAAAGTAATAGTTCTTATTTCGTTTGCAAAGCTTGTTCTTTTGATAAGCCTAATATTTTCTCAACCCCTTCTTTTACTCCATTAAAACGACTATAGAAATTTTCTTTTTCTTTTTCAAGATCTTCTAACATTTTTTTGTTACTAAAAAAAATTCCGGTAAAACTTTTTTTCTTAAGCTGATAATAACTATCAAAACTTTTTTCTGTTAAAGTATTTAATTCTGCAAATAAATCTTGTATAATAGATAATTTCTTTTGATTATCTTCTTTTAAAGAGCCTTTTTCTTTGGATAGTTTATCTTTAATAGAATTAATTTCTATATTAGTACTATCTTTGATAGAAGATATTCTCTGTTCATATTTTTTAGTTAAATCATTAATTTGATTTTGATGAGTTTCTTTTATACTTGCCAGTTTACTATTTCCATCTTCTCTAGTGCTGGAAATTTCTTGATTCAATTTTTCAATTTTTTGATTACTTGATATGATAAATTCTTCTTTATCTTTATGTAATTGCTGATTTATGCTATTAACAGCATTGAAGTCTCCTCTGAGTTTTTCAAAAGAATCAAAAATTTTATTAAATTCTGCCATAATTGGTGCTTTTAGATCATCTAATCTATTTAGGGTTTCTTTAGATGCTTCTCTATCTGTAGCTGTTTTTTTCTGCAAAGCAGTAATTAATGAAGTTAATTTGTTATCCAGATCTCTTGGTGTTATTGCAGGAGGTGGCGGAAATAAAGATTTATTTTCATTGTCAACCTTTGTACCAATTACACTATCATAATAGTCTTTATCAAGCCATGGAGATACTTTATTTAATACTGCTTGAAGTTTATCTTTCTGTACTTCCAGATTATTTAGTTTATCTTGATTTTTTTGAAATTCGGAAGTTACTTTTTCTGTTCTATCCTGAATTTCTGTAACATAATCTTTAAGGCTATTATTTTTAGAGATTGTATAAATTGAAATTCCTAATGTTACTAAAAATAAAATACTAACAATTGCAATAACTATTTTATTCATTTTTTTCTCCTTGCAAATTAACTTTTTTCAGATTTATAATAATAACATAAAATATTTTGAATTACAACTTGTTGTTAATAATTATCGGCACATTATAATTTTTTTTTATATATAAATGATAAACACCGGGAATAGGTACAATATAAAAAATAAAATATTACTATCAAAGAGAGAGTATGCCACACAATTTTACCATATGATATATTCATAATTTCACTAATAAAACAAGGATTTTTTTTATTTTTAGTTTTTTTGTTTGATATATCGGTGGTGTTATTATTAATACCTTTTCCTGTTAAATAAATTTTAACATCTTCAGCATTTGAAAATATTGCAAGTGAAACATTGTAACTTTTTTTTACTTTTGGAATAAATAAAATAGATATATTTTTTTTAGAATCTGGAATAATCACAGCAGGCAATATTCCAAGTGGATTTGATTCTCCATTCAAATTCAAATTAAAATTAGTAGTATCAGATAAAATAATTTCGGATATAGATAAATCCTGAGTTCCGGTATTGGAAATAGCTAATTCAAAAGGAGTGGACGATTCACCAATAGATATATTTCCAAAATCATAACTATTAGCTGAAAGAGAGATTTCCGGAGATAGATTGGAAATTCCCGTACCAGTTAAATTTAATTCAACCTCTCCATAGTTATCAGGATCATTTGATGATATTGATAACACTTCATTGAATGTTTTTAATTCTCTAGGAATAAATATAATAGTCAATGTTTTATTCAATCCAGGAGTAATCACAGCAGGTAATTCTTTAATTGGATTTGATCCTCCATTTAAGTTAAATGAAAAATTTTCAATATTGGATAAAGTAATATTTGAAATTTGCAGGTCTTGAGTCCCATTATTAAAAATTATTAATTCAAAAGGAGCAGATAATGTATCGATAAGTATATTTCCAAAATTATGATTATTAGTGGATAAACTTAAATTTGGTACTTTATTAACTACACCTTCACCTTTTAAATAAAGTTTATCAACTCCATTATTATCAGGGTCATTTGAAAATATTGTAAGTATTTCATTAAATATTTTTGGTTCCTTGGGATTGAACATTATAGTGATAGTATTGCTTGAATTTGAAGCAATATCTGAAGGTAATATTTCAATTGGATGAACACCTCCATTTATATTCAGAGAAAAGTTGGTAGTATCAGATAAAAAAATATTAGAAATATTTAGAATCTGTAAACTTTGATTTGTAATTACTAATTCTAATGGCGTGGATTGACTTCCAATAGTTGTATTCCCAAAATCATAATAGTAATTAGACAAATATATACTTGGTATATTTAATAATGTACCTGTTCCTGTTAAAGAAATAGTTGTCTTTCCATTATTATCTGGAACATTTGAAAAAATTGTAAGCATTTCATTTAATGTTTTTGCTTCCTTAGGTTTAAATGTTATTGTTAATGTACAGATGGTGTTTGGTGAAATTGTACCAGGCAGGGATTTAATCGGGTTACTTCCTCCATTTAAATTTATTGAAAAATTTGTAGTATCTAAAGAAATAGCAGATATTATTAATTTTTGATAACCTGTATTAGAAATAGTTAATTCAAAAGGACTAGATTCAGATTTAATGGTTATATTGCCAAAATCATATTTATTTGCAGAAATTGAAATAACTGGTAAAGATATTGAAAGATTCTTATCAAATTTTGCTACAAATGCATCAGAAAAACCGCCATTATAAAGTGTATCATAAGTATTATTAGAAATAGGAAATTGTATATATGAACTTGTAGCTCCTGCAATATATACATTTTCATTATTATCTAATGTAATAAAATTTGTCTTTTCCCATCCTATGCCTCCAAAATATGTTGAAGATAAAAGCGATGTTAAATTATTATCGAATTTTGAAATAAAAATTTCTTCAGAGGAAGTATTTGATGTATCATAAGCATTAGCTGTTGTTGGAAAATTTAATGACCAGGTCCAACCTGTTACATATACATCACCATTAACCCCAATATCTATAGATTCTATATGATCTTTGTCTATATCCCCCAAAAATGTTGAAGCAAGAAGAAATGAGAGGCTGCTATCAAGTTTTGCGATAAAGCCATCATCATTTCCATTAGGTGATGTATCGTAAGCACCTGAAGTTACTGGAAAATTTTGTTGGTCTGTATAGCCTACAACGTATGCATTTTCATTTGTATCTAAAATCAAAGAATCAGAATAACCAATATTTAAAAAAGTAGAAGCAAGAATAGATGCTAATCCGCTATCTAATTTCGTAATATAAATATGTCCAAATTCCGGACCACTGAAATAAGTATCATACGCGCCAGGGGTTATTGGAAAATCTGGAGCATTTGTCCAGCCTGTTACGTATATATTTCCGCTTTGACCAATATCAAGATATGTTATTTCTGTTGCTCCATTCCCGCCAATATCTTTTGATGCAAGTAAAGATGATAAATTATTATTTATTTTACATACTAAAGAACCGCTTGTTGCAAAATAAATATCATCATTTGAATCAGTTTTAATTGATGGAATAGAATAAATTAATTGATAAACAAAATAAGTAGAAGCAAGAATGTTTGTTAAATCGCTATCTAATTTTGTTATAAAAGTACCACTGTTTCCTGTAGGCATATAAGCATCAGGAGTGGTTGGAAAATTTGAAGATAAAGCAGTGCCGGCAACAAGAATCTCACCTTTGGAATTTATTGTTATGCATTTAGCTCTATCATCACTGTCTCCACCCAGGTAAGTTGAAAATTTTAGTGTTGTTAAATCATTATTGAATTTTGATACAAAAGCATCAAATTGACTATTA
The DNA here is from genome assembly GCA_964457585.1 of uncultured bacterium. GTDB lineage: Bacteria > JACRDZ01 > JACRDZ01 > JACRDZ01 > JACRDZ01 > CAYWFU01. Next base: position 15,457 of record CAYWFU010000015.1, read on the forward strand.
TAAGAAGTATCATAAACTCCAGATTTAGTTGGAAAATTTGCAGATAAACTTTCTCCAGCAACATAAATATTTCCCATTGAATCTATAGCAATAGCATATGCTTTATCATCAGCTTCACCTCCCAAAAATGTGGAAGAAAGCAAAGGATCGATCACAAGTTCCTTTGATTTATCATAGTTTCCAACCTTAAAACCATAAACAAGCGATAAGTTATGAGCAATGAGCAATGAGTTTTCTTTTATCTCTGACTTTTCTTCATCCTTCAGCCTTTCACCTTTTGCCTTTTGCCTTATTTCATACTCCACTTTCACATCAACTCTTTTCCCCTTTATTATCTGATATGCTTTTGGTTTTGTAAAAATAATATTCCCAAATTTTGTTATTGCTTCAAGTTCACCGTTTTTATTTATTTGTATCTCTTTTGTACCCTTTAATCTTATTTTAATATCATTAATATCTGCACATGGATTAACAAAAAAAAGTTTTTCAATATTATTTCCATATGCTTTTAATTTTAATTCAATACCTTTATAAATTTCACCAAGATTTATTAGATTATAAGTTTTTAAATTATTTTTCCATTTCGTTTGCAGATTTCCTTTAAAATAGTTAACTTTAGTAATCGATGCTTCTTCACCTTTAATAGTTTTGAAATATTCAGTATCAAATTCTTCTTTAAGTACTATTGTTTTTATTAATTTATCCTTTTCGATTCTGGAAATTAAGTATAAAATTTCACCTTTTTGAGTAATAAGGACTTTCCCTGTTAACGTATTAGCGTAAAAGATAACTTCTTTATCAGATATTTGCCCAGCATTAGCTATAAAAGGCAAGTGAATTTTTTTTATACCTGATAGAATAACCTTTTTGTCAAAATAATTGCCAGCAAATAAATTATCAGCATAAAAAATAATAAATAATAAAAATATTGGGAAAAATTTAATATTTTTCATTATGCTCCATTAATATTTAGGATAGATTTTGTTTAATTTTATTAGAGATTTCATAAAATGTAAAGATTTTTTTTAAATTTCCAGTTGACAATAACCGAAATACCTTATATTATTATAGAATGATACGAAAATTATTACTATTAATTATTTTTAATATATTTATTTATAACCTGTCAATTAAAACAAATGCGCAAATTTATACAATTGTTGCCGGAGATGTTTTGGAAATATCTGTATGGCATGAAGCAGAGCTAACCAAAACCATACCTGTACGTCCTGATGGAAATATATCCTTTCCTTTAGTTGGAGATGTAAAAGCAGAAGGATTATCTCCAAATTCATTAGCTGATGTTTTGAAAGAAAAATTATCAAAAAGCATAAAAGAACCGCAGGTTACTGTTATAATAAAAGAATTTAAAGTGAAAAAAAATTATATTTATTTATTTGGAGAGGTTGATAGACCCGGTGAATATTTGATTGAAGAAAAACTCACTCTGGTAAAAGCAATATCAAAAGCCGGCGGATATAAAGAAGACACAGCAGATTTAACAACTGTTTTAATTATTAAGGAAGATAGCAGTCAGAATAAAATAAAAAAGGAAATAAATCTTAAAAAGTTTTTTTTAACTGGAGATTTTTCTGAAGATGTAGAAATCGAATCCGGAAGTATAATTTATGTACCAAGAATTTTTAAAAAAGTTTATGTTCTGGGTGAAGTTGAAAGACCGGGAGTTTATAATCTAGAAGATGATTCGGGTGTAATTGAAGCAATAACAAACGCTGGCGGTTATAAAGTAGAATCCGCTGATATGAAAAAAATTATGGTTGTAAGAAAAGGCGCTTTAGAAAAAGAAGTTTCAGTTGTTGATCTTGAAAGATTTATTGAATTAGGGACGCCTGCGCAAAATTCGGAAATAAAAAGAGGGGATATAATTTATGTCCCAAAAACATTTAATAAAGTATATGTAATGGGTGAAGTAGATAAACCAGGAGTTTATCCGCTGGAAGGAAATCTGACAGCTATGGGTGCTATTACCCGTGCTGGAGGACATAAAAAATCTGCTAAATTAAAAAGTGTAATGCTTATTAGAAAAGTAAATGATAATCCAAATCCGGAAATAAAAACTTTAAATCTTGAAAAGATTATAAAAAACGGAAATTTGGAATCAGATATAGAATTAATTGAAGGTGATGTAATTTATGTGCCAAAAACTTTCATTGCTGCAGTTGGAGATTTTATGGAATTCTTCTTTAAGAATGTAAATCCTGCTCTTGATACGTACTTGAAAGCTTATGAAGCTGTAAATATTCAAGACAGATATAAATATTATAGAAGATTCGATAATAAACAATAAGGGTTAATAATGGAAAATAGATTAGATTATAAAGCTACTTTACGAGATTATCTTTATATTATATTTAAGAGGAAGGGAATAATAATTACTTCTTTTATAATAGTTATGTCTGTTGTTATAGCTGGAAGTATATTAATGTCCCCTGTTTATGTTGCTCAAACAAAAATAGTAGCAGAACCAGAACAAGCCTCACCATTATTTTCGGAAATTTCTTATTCAAGGGAAGCTACTTATTTTAAAAGAAAAGAATTTATTTTAACCCAGATTGAAATTGTTAAATCATGGAGTTTGGTGGAAAAAGCGCTTAAAGAATTAAAATTCGAAGAAAAGCCTGAATTTATTGCTCTTGTAAAAGATGCTAGTGATTCAACGCAAACTCCGCAGGAAACACATAATCTCATGGTTAGTCTGGTTCAGTCTATGATTGACGCTGAAATGGTAATAGATAGCAATATTATTATAGTTACTGCTGAATATTCTAACCCTAAAATTGCTGCTGATATAGCAAATACTATTTCAAAGATATATGTTGAAGATAAAGGCATTATTAAACAAAAAGATGCTGTTGATTCATACAATTTTTTAGGCAAAGAAGTTAAGCAACTAGAAACAAAACTGGCAAGCGCAGATGAAGCTCTGGCAAGTTTTAAAAAAGAAAAAAATATTGTTTCTTTACCTGATGTTGCTAAAGAGACACTTGAACGTTTATCTAAATTTGATATCGCTTACATTGACGCTCAAAGAGAACTTCAAGAATTAGAAGTAAAAAAAGATAGGATAAAACAACAACTTTCAAGTGAAAATAAACAAATAGTTACTTCTATAAATTCAATTAACAACCCTCTATTTAATGATTTAAAAAAACGGCTTTTTGAATTAGAACTTCAATATTCTGATGCTAACAGCAGATATTCAGCAGATAGCAAGGAGATTGAAGATTTTAAATCAAAAATTAAAGAAACAAAAGAAACAATTAATAATACATTGGAGAAAATAGTTGGGACAGAAGTTACCGGGATTAATCCTATTTATCAAAGTCTTTTTAATGATTTAATAAAAACTGAAATAGACCAGGCAACCTTACAAATAAGGGTAAAAGCTTTAAAGCAAAGAGTAGATGAGTACTCTAAGAATATTAATGCTCTTCCTGATGATGAATTAGAATTAGCCAGATTAACAAGAGAAAAAAATAATTGTGAGACTATTTATAATCTATATTTGAAAAGATTTGAAGAATCAAGAATTGCCACAAACATGAATAATACAGGGGATTTTGTTCGAATTATAGAAAATGCGCTTCCCCCATTGAAACCATCAAGACCGAAAAAAGTACTTAATGGGCTTATCGGTATAGTTATAGGAACAGTATTGGGAATCGGAATGGCATTTATTTTAGAATATTTTGATCATACTTTTCACACATCTATAGATATAGAAAAATATATAGGAATATCTGTATTAGGAACAATTCCTAAATACAAGAAAGCAAAAAGGGGATATTTTCCTAAAGAGAAAAAGAAAAAAATATTATGATGAATATTGATGCTTTTTATAAAAATATCAGAAGTATATGGGTTTCAATCCAGTTGGCTTTGCCAGGGAAAGAAAGTAAAGCAATTCTATTAACAAGCGCTAATCCTGGAGAAGGAGTATCTACTGCAGCAATAAACCTTGCTAAAATAATTGCGAATGAAAAGAAAACTTTATTAATAGAAGCAAACATTGAACAACCGATTTTTTCTAAAATATTTAATTTGCAGAATGAGAATGGATTAGGTGAAATTCTTGCAGAAAAGCTGGATATAAGAAAATCGTATAAAAAAAGCAATGAAATAGAAAATTTAGCTATTATTACAACAGGTTTATCTTCTGCGGTCTCTCATCCTTTAACATTAAAAGGATGGGAAGGATTGATTAATTTTTTAAAAAATGAATTTGAAGTTATATTAATTGATGCTCCGGCAATTATACCGAATCAAGATACGGCAATATTGGCAACATTATGCGATGGTGTTATTCTTGTTATACAAGCTGATAAAACCAGACGTGAAGTAGTTGAACGAACTAACAAGATTATTCTTGATGCTAAAGCTAAATTATTAGGCTGCATTTTTAATAAACGAGTATATAAAATACCAAAATTTGTTTATAAAAGATTATAAAATGAGGGGAGTGTTTTTTCACATACTATTGTTTATCATCCCTCGACATATTTTATCGGGGGGCTAATTTAATGTACATGGAATTTAAAACCTAATTAGGCACAAAGGCACAAAGCAGCAAAGGCACAAAGTTTAAAAAAGAAAACCAAAAAAAACTATGTGCCTCTATGCTTTGGAACTGTTTTTTACTTTGTGCCTCTCTGTGCCTTTGTGTCTGTCACTTTGTAACTTAAGTTACTGCCAGAAGGTAGTCTAGCCTTAAAGTAAAGAAAATTGAAAATTTGGTTATGCGCTTTATAGAGATAGCTGCATGTTATTGGTGTAGTTGCTCGATTTATCGAGCATAATTTAATGTATAGGAATTTGAAAACATATCAGGCTGAAGACTGAAGATTGAAGGCTGAAGAAAAATAATAATTAGCTAAAATCTTTATCCTTCAGCCTAAAGTTGCGAGCGAAGCGAGCTTAATTTAAAGGGAGTTTATGTATATGAATCACTTATCAGAACTTGAAAGTAAAACAATTTATATTGTTAGAGAAGCATATAGCCGTTTTAAAAATATGGGAATGTTATGGTCAATCGGGAAAGATTCTACAACTTTGTTATGGATGGTGAGGAAAGCTTTCTATGGAAAAATACCATTCCCTGTTATTCATATTGATACAGGATATAAATTTAAAGAAATATATGAATTCAGGGATAAGTATGCAAAGGAATGGGGATTGAATTTAATTATTGGTAAAAATGAAAAAGCGCTTAAAGAAGGTATGGGCCCAAAAAAAGGATCAAAAATAGATTGCTGTAATATTTTAAAAACTCAGGCATTAAAAGATGTAATAAGTAAAACAAAGCTTGATGCTATTTTATTGGGAATTAGAAGAGATGAGCATGGTATCCGCTCTAAAGAAAGATATTTTTCTCCAAGGGATGAACAATTTAAATGGAACTATGAAAATCAGCCGGCAGAATTATGGGATCAATTCAAATCAAGCACTGAAGGACATCATCATATAAGAGTCCATCCTATTTTGCATATGAGAGAAATAGATATTTGGTATTATATTAAAAGAGAAAATATTCCAATAACAGATCTTTATTTTGCAAAAAATGGTAAGCGCTACAGAAGCATTGGTTGTGAAACCTGCTGCAGCCCGGTTGATTCAAATGCGGTAACACTGGATGATATGATAAAGGAACTTGAAACCACTAATCAGCCTGAAAGAGCGGGAAGAGCTCAGGATAAAGAAGACACTTATACAATGCAAAAATTAAGATCTCTCGGTTATATGTAGAAAAAAATTAGAAAGGATTAAACATTAATGATCAGAGATGACATGAAAATAGTTATTGTTGGACATGTAGATCATGGAAAATCAAGCTTGATAGGAA
>CAYWFU010000015.1:21416-49355 GCA_964457585.1 uncultured bacterium
ATGAAAATAGTTATTGTTGGACATGTAGATCATGGAAAATCAAGCTTGATAGGAAGATTATTATTTGAGACAGAATCATTGCCCCCGGAAAAAATGGAAGAAATTAAAAGAATTTCCAATGAACTTGGGAAAAAAATGGAATTCAGTTTTATTATAGATAACCTTAAAGAAGAACGTGATAAAGGAATTACAATTGATACTGCTCAAACATTCTTTAAATCAGATAAGCGCAATTATGTAATTATTGATGCGCCAGGGCATAAGATTTTCATTAAAAATATGATGACAGGAGCGAGTCAGGCAGATACTTCTGTCCTGATAATTGATGCTTATGAGGGTTTAAGAGAACAGACTAAAAGGCATGCGTTTATTTTATCAATGATGAATTTGAAAAGAAATATTGTTGTTATAAACAAAATGGATATGGTTGAATATAAGGAAGAAGTATTTAATAAGATTAAATCCGAAATTAATGATTTTATGGATAATGTTGATATTGAACCAATGTTCATTATTCCTATTTCAGCTAGAGAAGGAGATAATATCTCTAAATTATCATCAAATATGAAATGGTATAATGGATATACATTTCTTGAAGCTCTTGATGCGCTTCCTATAGAAATAGGAATTGAAGGAAAGCCATTAAGATTTCCTGTCCAGGATGTTTATAATATTAATGGTAAAAAAATTATTGTTGGCAGAATTGAGTCCGGTTCATTGAAAACTAATGATAAAGTAATAATTATGCCGGATAAAAAAGAAATGGTAATTAAATCAATTGAGGAATTTGGTAAAGTAAAAAATAATGCAATAGTTGGTGAAAGTATTGGAATTACACTGGATGATGATTTTAGTATTAAAAGAGGTGATATTATCTGTACACCAGATAATATTTCTCCATATACTACTTTAATAAAGTGTAATATTTTCTGGATGAGCCAGATTCCTTTTTCTATTGATGATAAACTTATTTTTAGATGTACTACTCAGTCTGTACCGTGTAAAATTAAAAGAATAATAGAAAGAACGAATTCTTCAACACTTGAATTAATTGAGAGAAATGCAAAAATTCTTAATGATACTGAAGTGGGTAAAATTGAACTTGAAACAGAAACACCTGTATCAGTTGAACTTTTTTCTGATATACCTGAACTTGGAAGATTTATTCTTGAAAAAGAGAATTCAGATATAGTTGCGGGTGGAATAATTACATCGGTTGTGAAGTAAAATTGAAAATTTTCAGGAGTAATAGTGTTTAGTTTTCTAAATAAGAATAAAAAAAAATGTGTAATAATAGGATTTGATGGTACTCCATTTCGCTTAATAAATGACTTTTCATCAAATAATATTATGCCAAATATGAAGAAGATTTTAGATGCTGGAACATTGAGAAAAATGGCATCATCAATCCCTGATGTTTCCTCTGTTGCATGGAGTAGTATTATTACAGGTAAAAATCCTGGCGAGCATGGAATATATGGTTTTATGGAATTAAAAAAAGGAACATATCAATTAAGATTTCCTAATTTTAATGATTTAAAGGAAGAAACATTCTGGGAAAAAATGCAGGATAAAAAAACTGCTATTATTAATGTCCCTTCAACATATCCTGCAAAAACGATAAATGGTATTTTAATTTCAGGTTTTGTAGCATTAGATTTAGAAAAAGCGACTTTTCCTGTATCACTTGTCCCAAAACTAATTAGCAGTGATTATAGAATCGACGTAGATAGCAATAAAGCTCATGAATCAATGGATTTGTTTTTAAAAGATCTGGATGAAACTCTGGAATCAAGAAGAAGAGCTTTTAAATTATTATGGGAAGAAGATGATTGGGATATTTTTATGTTTGTATTTACTGATACAGATAGATTATTTCACTTTTTATGGGAAGCTTATGAAGATAAAAATCATAAATACCATGAATATTTCATAAATTATTTTAAGAAAATAGATATTGTTTTAGGAGAAATATATGCAAATTTAAAAAAAGATGATTCTTTTATAATGCTGTCTGATCATGGATTTGAATTACTATATAAAGAAATATATATCAATTCATTATTAAGAGAAAAAGGTTTTTTGAAATTCAAAAAATTTCCATCAGAATTTGATGATATTGATTTCGGAACAAAAGCTTTTGCTCTTGATCCTGCTAGAATATATATAAATACAGAAGGTAAATTTCCAAGAGGGTTTGTTTCTCAAAATAAAAGGGAAGAAGTTATTAGAGAATTAATTGAATTATTTACTGATTTTAAAGTTGAGAATAAACAGGTAATAAAGAAAATTTGCAGGAAAGAAGAAATTTTTACAGGAAAATATTTAGAGGATGCTCCTGATCTTATACTTTTATCAAATCCAGGATTTGATCTGAAAGCAACAACCAGAGAAAAAGAAATTGCAGGAAAACGTTTATTCACTGGAAAACATACACAAGATGATGCATTTATTTATTTTAATAATGATAATAATAACTTCCCAAAAGAACCCTCTGTTGCAGACTTTGTTAAACTTATAAAATAGAATATTTTAATGCGAGTTTTATTGATAATTTTAAAAAGGAGCAATTTTCAATTGAACCTTTAACCCATTGACCATGAGCTATGAAATTATGGAAAAAAAAATAGATAAAGTGATTTATGAAACAGATATTTCTAAAGTAGCTAAAAATACAGGGATAAGCGGTTTTGGAGAAATATTTTCTATAGGGATACAATATTTTATAAATATAATAATTGCCAGATTATACGGCGCCAATGTCTTTGGTATTTTTGTTTTAGCATATACTATTGTTAAAATATCACAAATTTGTGTTAATCTTGGATTAAGTGAAGGGATTTTACGATTTATACCTTTATATAAAAGTAAATATCAAAATGCCAGAATCAACGGTGTAATAATCGGTGGGACAACAATAATTGCTGTGTTAAGTTTTGTTGTCACTATTGCTATTTTCTTTTTTAAAAAAAGTATTTCGATAATTTTTTTTCATAAACCGGAATTAGAATATTCCTTAAATATATTAATCTTCTCATTGCCATTTTTTGCTTTATTAAAATTTTGGTTAAGCTGTATACAAGGTTTTCAATTAATAAAATATCGAATCTATATTGAAAAAATATTTCTACTATGTACATGGCTTATTCTTTTAATTATATTTTATTTTTTAAATTTTAAAATTCATGCTGTAACTATTTCATTTTTGTTATCTTATTTATTCGGAGCGATTTTATCTTATTATTATTTACGAATTAATTTATCCATAGAAATAAGAGAAACAACTCCGATTTTTGAAAATAAAGAATTAGTTCTATTTTCATTACCATTATTTTTTTCTGGTGCTTTAAATTTTATAATGATGTGGACAGATATTCTATTATTAGGGTATTTTAGATCTGCAAGTGAGATCGGAATATATGAATCTGCGGTAAAAGCAGCGACATTAGTGATAATTCCATTGAATGCCGTTAATACAATTTTTGCTCCAATGATCTCGGAATATCACAGTCAAAATGCTAAAGACAAATTAGAAAAGATGTTTAAAATAACCACAAAATGGATATTTACATTAAGCTTTCCGATTTTTTTGATTCTGGTTATTTTTAGGCATCCTATCATGCTTTTGTTTGGAAAAGATTTCGAGGCAGCTACAATGCCTTTAATTTTTTTAGGATTAGCACAATTAATTAATGCTGCGACTGGTTCTGTAGGATATTTATTAACGATGACAGGACATCAAAATATCAATTTTATAAATGCTTTAAGTCTATATATACTAAACTTTATTTTAAATTTTGCACTTATTCCCAAATATGGGATATTAGGATCTGCGATTGCGACAAGTTTTTCTATCAGTCTTGTAAATATAATACGTCTGGTGGAAGTTTTTTATTTTTTAAAAATTCATCCTTATAAATTAAGTTATTGGAAATCTATTTGCTCTGGAATTATTTCCACAGTTATTTGTATTTATATTATTGACTTTTTTAACCTGAACACAATTAGTTTTAAATATTTTTTTGTATTTTTACTGTTTTTTTTATTTTCATTTTTTTCCTTATTATTCGTATTTAAATTGGATGAAGAAGATGAATTTATTTTAAAAAAATTAGAAGGGAAATTTTGATTCTGATTAAAAGTATAGGAAATTGAAAGTATAAAAAAGAAAAGTAAAGGTGAAGGTAAGGAGGTCAGTTTAGGAGTTAGGTAAGGGTTAAAGGCCTGAAAACCTAACCCAAAGACTAAACGGGCATCTTAACCTTAACCTTAACCTTAACCTTAACCTTAACCTTAATTTAAATATTTTTATTTCATTTTAGAATAAAGGAAAAGTATCTTGAAAAAAGAAAATGAATTTATTTTAAAAATATTAATAGCAGTTATCAAAAAAAAATATGATAATTTAAAATATCATCCAGATTTTATTAAATCATTGGATTATTCATATATATCTAATATTTTAAAAAAACATAGAATTACTCCTCTTTTTTATCACGTTATTGAATTAAATCATGATTTAATTCAATTTCCGCTTGAATTCAGAGAATTATTGCAAAAGATGCATATTTCAACATTAAATAAAAACCTTAAATTTATTGGTGAACTCAAATCAATAGTAAAAAATTATAACAAAGAAAATATTGAAATTATTCCTTTGAAAGGGATTTTTTTAATTGAAAAAGTTTATGATAATATCAGTGAAAGACTGATGAATGATATAGATTTACTGGTTAAAGAAGAAAAAATTGATAAGGCAGAACAAATTGCCATATCTCTGGGATATAGTTCAAAAGAAAAAATTGAGTTTCAAAAAATAATGAAAGAAAAACATTGTCATATAGCGCCATTATTTAAAGATGGTGTGTGTATTGAGATACACAGGCATTTAATCAGAGACTCCGACCAATTTAAAATCGATCATAATAAAATATGGGAAAAAGCAAGTACTATGAATATTGACGATATATGTGTGCATACTTTATCGCTCGAAGATATGATTTTGCATCTTGCGGTTCATCTTACCAGAAATTATGGTGGTAAACGGGTACAATTGATATCTTTAGTGGACATTTATAAAATAATAGAAAAAAATAAAGATGTTTTATCATGGAAAACTTTAATAAACAGAGCTCATGAGTTTAAATTAGAAAAATATTTATATATTTCATTAAAGTTAACGGAGAAATTTCTAGATATTAGATATCCAGAAATAATTAATAATTTAGAACCTCTATGTCCTAGAAGACAAATAATCTGGTTTAATAGTGAATTTTGTGAAGAAGATGTTTTGAATTTCAATTATGATTTTATGGATGAATTATTATGGACCGAAAGTTTGAAAAGCAAATGGATTGTTTTTAAAGAAAGAACATTTTTGCATAAAGAATCTATTCATAAAAGATATTCGTTTAAAAAAGAAAACTCCTCGACTTTTTATCTTTATATTTTTAGATTTTTTGATTTATTAAAGAAGCAAATTAAATTGATGTTAAATATCAAAAAAATGAAAGGTTAAATAATTTTATGAATTTATCATCATTAAATGACTTTTTTAATATAAATATATTTACATCTTTATTGGTTGTATTAATTTCTTTTATAGTAGGAGTTTTAACAATTTTTTTGGGATTAAAGATTTTAGCAGTATTGGGCATAATGGTTTTTTTAATTTTATTCTTCGTTAAATTCGAATATGTTTTCTTAGTTCTTTTGATAATTAGAAATTCAACAGAAATGCTTTACATGGTAAAAATCGGTAACATGGCAATTACACAATTGATGTGGGGTAGCATATCGATACTCTTTTTATATTATTTTATTTTTAATCAATATAATTTTTTAGAAATAAAAGTAAATAGGATATACCTGCTTTTTTTGATTTTAGGTGCCTTTCCGATGTTTTTTTCCAAAGACATATTACAGGACTTTGGTTATTGGTTAAAGCTATTACAGGGATTTATTTTTTTTAATGCAACCATATTAATAATTAGAGAGAAATTTCACTATGATAAAAATAAAATAAATATGATTTTCTGGGCTTCAATTTTAAGTATTGCTATACCTTTATTATTATATATGAAAAATTTTGCTACAGGAGTAAGTACCATGATGGGCGGATATGAACGTTATTCGACATTCTATAGTTACGAAAATGCATTTTCCTATTTAATATTTATCATATTTCCTATTTTCATTTTTTTTTATAAAGTCAAGGTTGAAAATTATAAAAAAATCGCATATGTAGCAGTGATATTTTTTATGCTTTTTGTAATTTATACTACTAAAACCCGAAACATTTGGATGGGAGTTGCTTTTTTTATATTTTTTTGGTTTTTTAAACAAAAAAAATATTTGTTTTTAGCATTTTCATTTATTATGACTTTGATTATTATTTTACTTAATCCTCTTGTTCAAGATAGATTAAAAGATATATATATATTAATTACTAAATATGAAAATTTTTGGAAGCTGAATCCCCGTTTATTTTCAAGCCGAATAGGAATATGGCAGACAAATTTAAAATATTTTATTTATGAAAGCTCTATTTTTGAAAAATTTTTTGGAAGTGGTTTTGGAAAAGGAGAAGAATTAACAACAAAATATTTATCTAATAATATGCCAGAGCACAATAATTATTTGACCATGCTGATGGGAATAGGTATTGTCGGATTGATTTCCTATCTGATATTACTATTCAGGCAGCTGCATGAAATACGCATTTTACTTAAGAGCAAAAATGCTTATTGGTTTAATTTTGCTCAAATTTATTTTTCTTTTTTTATGGCGTATTTAATAATAGGTTTTATAACTCATATAATTTGGAATTTGACATTTCAGATGTTTTTCTCTGTTTTTTTAGGTATGATAACTGCTGTAAACATGTCCGATAATAAGGATATCAAAGTTGAGAAATAAATATTTTTTTATTTTTTTTATTTTTTTATCATTTAAATTCATTGAAGCATCGGATAAAGATAATTATCAATGGAAACAGATAAAAATAAATGGCGGCGGTTTTATCAATATAGTATTAATCGATAATAAAAATCCGAATATAATTTATGCAGGAAGTGATATAGGTGGCATTTATAAAAGTTTTGATTACGGAGAAACATGGAATCCATACAATATCGGGTTAACATGGGCAAGAGATAATTTAGTTGCAGGTTTAGCTTTTGACTCAAGCAGTAATTTATTTTTGGGTACGGGTCGTTTTGGCAAAAAGGGCGGGTTATTTAAAAAGACTAGTGATAAAAATCCGTGGCAGATTCTTTCCAGAAAAATAAAATTTAATTTTGAAATTCAGCGTATTGGAAAAAATTTAATTTCAATCGATTCCAGAAATTCACAAATAATATATGCTGGGTCATGGGAAGATGGGATTTTTAAAAGTATTGATGGAGGAAATAATTGGAGCAATACCAATTTTAAAGAAAAATATATTAGTTCTATTTTAATTGATTCCAAAAATAGCAGTATTATTTATATAAGTTGTATGAAATATAATGAAATTAAGGGAGGTATATATAAAAGTATCGATGCAGGGAAAAATTGGACACTAATTTCACCGGATAATATTGATGATGTTTATCAATTGGCTATCGTTCCTGATAATACGAATATAATTTATGCCTCATGCGGTAATGAAGGAATCTTTAAGAGTATCGATAATGGAAAAACCTGGGAAGCAAAAAATAGCGGATTAGAATTTGGTAAATTAAGCAATTTAAAACTTAAAGATGTAAAAATACTTAGCATGGCAATTGATCCAAATAATCCCAAAATTCTTTTTGCCGGTTCTGGGTTTACACATGGACAAATTTATAAAAGTATCGATGAAGGTGAAAATTGGATAAATTTGACTTATAATAAACAAAATATTCATTTAGATAACTGGTGGATTAATGAAATTAATTTTCCTGGTGGTGATAATTATGCCTGTACATGTATATCTATAGATTATACTAATGGTAACAAAATTTTTATTTCCGGAAGATCCGGTATCTGGCGAAGCGATGACGGAGGAAAAAATTGGCATCCAAAGGTTAACGGTTTAGAAGTAACATGTATGAACCAGATAGCTTTTGATCCTAAAAAATCCGATATCTTTTTCATTGGAAATACTGATTGGTCTATTTTTAAAACAATAAATAGTGGTAAATCTTTTCAAAGAACGCTAAAAGGTATTGGAGGCTGGGATATTGATTTTGATAAAAATATCTGGAGAAAATATCATATAAAAAACGGAAGAAGTTTTGCTATAGATCCGCGTACTGAACCAAGTACAGTATATTTTGGGGGTAATGCGACAGGAAAAAATAATGGCGCTATTTTCAAAAGTATCGATGGTGGAGAATCCTGGACTGAAGCAAATGGAGGATTACCACAAGCTAGTATTACAGCATTAGCAATAAATCCTGATAATTTTGATAAGTTATTTACTGCGATTCAGGAAAACGGACTTTATAAAACAGATAATGCTGGGAAAAACTGGGAAAAAATCAATATAAAAGTTAATTTAGAAAACAAAAAAATGTTTGCTTCTAATAATAATTATATTTTAATAAGCAACATATCCTCAAATATTATTTATATATTGGATAAAGGAAATGGAATATATAAGTCCATCGATGGAGGTAATAATTGGGAAATTATAAGTAATAATCTGCCTGAACAAGGGATAAAAAGAATGGATCAATTTGTAGGGGGATTAGCATTGGATAATAAAAATCCAGATATTGCTTATGTTGGATTATACAAATATGGTATTTACAAAACTGAAAACGGTGGAAAAACATGGAATAAAATCACTCCTCCACATATTATTAATGGGGGTGCAATAACTATTGACAAAAATTTTAATTCAATTTATATTGTATCTGTTCCCGGTGTTGATGATCAAGATATCGAAGAATTTATACCTGGTATATATAAAAGTGCTGATAATGGTAAAACATGGCTTCCAATACATAATAGCGATCTTTTGAATATTTCGTTGAAAATAACTTCACTAAATATTGATCCTTTCAATAAAGATAAAATTTATCTTACCACACAGGGAAATGGAATAATTATGGGGGAACAAAAAAATTAAATTAGGTTAAAATAAGATCGGCAAATTTAATATGAATGATGAAAAAAGAAAATTGGTAATAATTGGGATTGATGGCGGAACATTTGATATCATAGATCCATTAATAAAAGATTATAATTTACCAAATATAAAAAAAATAATAGATTCAGGTGTAAAAGGGATTTTAAAATCAACATATCCTCCTATAACCGCTGCTGCATGGGTATCCTTTATGACCGGTAAAAATCCAGGCAAACACAGTTTTTTTGATTTTCGTGAATATAATCTGACAGAATATACTCCCACTTATATTCCTAAAATTTCAGATTCCGTTAAAGATGATATTTCCACTTTGCATTCCTCAAATTTCAGAAATGAAACTATCTGGGATTTTTTCAGCAATGCTGGCTATGAAATAAATGTGATTGCTGTTCCCATGACTTATCCGTCATGGAAAATAAATGGCAGAATGCTTTCTGGATTTCCTTCTCCTGATTATAAAAATCCGAATACATATCCGGCAGAATGGGGTAAAGAGATAGGTTCTTTAATAAATATTTCTTCCATTAATTATGAAAATATAGATGAGTTTATTAAGGAATGCAGCGAATTGGTTCATAAATTGGGGGACATTATTTTAAAACAAATAAAAGAGAAAAAAGGTGAAGTATTTGCTGTTGTCTTTAATAGTTCTGATTTTGCTCAACATTATTTTTGGCAATTTTTAGATAATCCTCAGCATAAATATTCTTCGATAATAAAAAATATTTATATCGAAATTGATAAAATTATCGGAGAAGTATTGAATTATATCTGCGATGATACATCTGTACTCATATTATCCGATCATGGTTTTATGAAACATCCCAAAAAATATTTTAACCTGAATGCATGGCTGGTTCAAGAAGGATATATTTCTCTTAACAAAAAAACTTCTTCCGATCTTAATATTTTTTCAAAAATATTTGATTTATTTCTGAATCAAATAAGATATAAGAAAAATAAATGGAGAAGAGTAATAAAAGAAAAAATAAGCAAAATGCCTTTTTTTATCAGAAAATGGGCTTCGGAGCAATATTTTAAAAGCAATATAATTGATTGGAATAATACAAAAGCATTTCGTTTTAAAATGTATAGTACTGTCGAAGGTATTGTAATTAATCAAAAAAATAGACAAAAAAATGGAATAGTAGAACAAGGTGATGAATACAATAAAATAAGAGACGAAATAATCGAAAAACTATTAAAACTTAAAGATCCATTGACTGGAGAAAAAATAGCTATTGAAATTTTTAAAAGGGAAGACCTTTACAAAGGGAATTATATGGAAAAGGCACCTGATATTATTGTCAATCTGAATCCGAATTATTTGGGAGGTTTGGAAATTGATGGTACGATTGTAAATGATGTTGGTGACGAAATAAAACAATATTATAGCGGAATTCATAATCACAATGGTATTTTTGTCTATAAAAGCCCTAATATTAAAAAATCCAGTGAAATTATAAAACTGGATATAATCGATGTAATCCCAACACTGTTATATGACTTTGATTTACCTATTTCCAAAGAAATAGACGGAAAAATAAAACAGGATATATTTAATGAAGCATACATTAAGACGACTAATCCCAGATATTCGGATATTACGAAAAAAGATAATGAAAAAGAAAACATTACTGATGAAGATAAAGAATTAATGAAGAAAGCTTTAAAAGGATTAGGCTATCTTGATTGAAATTTTTTGGAGAATTTATGGATAATAAGAAAAAAGTTTTTATATTGGGATTAGACGGAGCAACATTCGATATTATTAATCCTTTGATAAAAGAAAAAAAACTGCCTAATCTTGAGAAATTAATAAATGAAGGTACAAGCGGAGAATTGAAATCAACTCTGCCTCCTGTCACTGCTGCAGCATGGATTTCATTATATACTGGAAAAAATCCTGGAAAACATGGTGCTTATAATTTTCGTACTTTTGATTTGACAAAATATAGTTCTTTCCGTGAAGAATTAATCACCACTGATTGGTTTTGCGGACAAACTATTTTTGAAATTTTAAGCGAAAAGCAAAAAAAAGTTGGTGTATTGGGTGCCCCGATGACGTTTCCACCTATAGAAATAAATGGTTTTATGGTTTCTTCCGGTGCTCCAAAAATGATTATCGATGAAACAAGTGTCTATCCGAAAACATTAATAAATGAAATCGGTAAATTTGATATGCCAGTTAAATTTGGCAGGGAGAATAGAGAATATTTTTTGAATTACATGAATAAAAGTTTGGAAAAACATTTTGAAATATGTGAGACTATGCTTAAAAAAGACAATTATGATTTCTTTTTATTTGTTATTGGAAATACTGATTGGGCAGTACATCAATATTGGGAGTATTTCGATCCTGCATTTCCTATACATGATAAAGCTAAATCCCAAAAATATAAAAAAGTTATTGAAGATCAATATATCAAAGCGGATGAAGCTATCGGTAAATTATTAAAATATCTTGATTCAAATTCCACATTGATTATTATGTCTGATCATGGTGCAGGTTCTTATCCGTCAAAATGTTTAAATATAAACAGCTGGCTGGAAGAAAAAAAATTATTAAAATCTAAAAAGGGATTATTGAAAAAGTTTTTTGATATTTCACATGAAGTTACAATTTTTTTAAAATATTACTTTTCCAAATATGTCAATTTAATGAAATTTCTAAGAAAATTACTACCTAGAAACATTAGAGAAAATATTTCAACTTTCCAGCTAAACACAAATAATATTGTATGGAATGAAACTAAATCATATTGGGTACCATTTATCCCTATGTTCGACGGAATAGTCATTAATTACAAAGGTAAACAGCCTGAAGGAATTGTCGATAGCAATGAATATGAAAAATTAAGAGATTATATAAAAGAAGAATTGTTAAGAATAAAAGATCCTGAAACAGGCAAACTGGTCATAAAAGAAGTATTTAAAAAGGAAGAGATATATAAAGGTGACTATATCGAAAATGCTCCTGACCTGGTGATCACTTATAATGAAGGATATACTGGTTGTGGTAAATTATCAAAAAAAATAATAGAACCTGTTGATAAATATCTATTAACAATAAATTCAGGATTCCATCGTTTGAACGGTATTTTCATCGCTTATGGTAATGATATCCAGAAATCAAAATCAATTGAAAATGCTGAAATTTTAGATTTGTTTCCTACAATTCTTTATCTGTTAGATATCGAAATACCTGATGATAGTGATGGGAAAATTTTAAAAAAAATTTTCACCGTGAATTTTCTTGAAAAGACAAAAGAGAAATATTTAAAATATAACAAAAAGAATGCAAAATTTGAAAAAAAAAGTTCTATTTCTAGCAAAGAAGAAGATGAAATGAAAAAAGCTTTAAAAGGATTAGGTTATTTATAAAATAATAGGATAAATAGTATATGAATATTTTACTTGTTAATAAGTTTTTTTATATAAAAGGAGGAGCAGAAACTTGTTTTTTCAATACTGCTGATATTTTAAAAAAAAATGGGCATAAAGTATTATTTTTTTCGATGAACCATCCATCCAATTTCAAAAGTGAATACAACCAGTATTTTATTGATAACATAGATTATTTTATCCCTCAATCTTTGGGAACAAAAGTGAAAAATTCCACCAAACTGTTATATTCATTCGAAGCAAGTAAAAGATTAACGAATTTATTAAAAAATGAAAAAGTCGATATTGCTCATCTTCATAATATATATCATCAGATTTCACCTTCAATTCTTACAGTATTAAAAAAATTCAATATCCCAACAGTATTAACTTTACATGATTACAAACTTGTGTGCGCAAGCAGCCAGATGTTGAACAAAGCGCAAGTATGTGAAAAATGTAAAAATGGAAATTATGCACAAATATTGAAAGAACAATGCAAAGGTGGATTTATTAATAGTTTTTTATTGACTATGGAAATGCTCCTTCATCATAAAATTTTGAATATTTATAATAAAATAGATTTTTTTATATCTCCAAGTAAATTTTTAGCAAGCAAAATGAAAGAAATGGGCTTTAAAAAAGAAATTGAACATGTGCCTAATTGTATCGATACAACGTTATACACTCCGGATTATAATTTTCAAGAAAATAGCATTGTATATTTCGGAAGAATTTCTATCGAAAAAGGTATCAATACATTAATAGAAGCTGTCAAAGATATAAATGTCAATTTAAAAATAATTGGTGACGGGTATGAAAAAATAAAACTTGAAGAAAAAATAAGAAAAGAAAAAATAAATAATGTATTTTTTTTAGGATATAGAAAAGGACAGGAACTTCAAGATGAAATAAAAAAATCAATGTTTGTTGTTTTACCATCGGAATGGTATGAAAATAATCCGTATTCCATTATAGAAGCTTTTGCATTGGGTAAGCCTGCCATTGGCTCCAATATTGGCGGTATTCCTGAATTAATCATAGATGATTTAACCGGTTATACCTTTACCCCAGGAGATAGTAATAGTTTAAAAGAAAAAATAAATATTTTATTAAATAAAAAAAGTTTGATTAGCAGAATGGGAAAAAATGCAAGGGAATTTGTTGAAAAAGAATTAAATACAGAAAAATATTATCTCAGATTAATAGAATATTATAAAAAGCTGTTATCATAATTTAATAAAAATCAAAAGAGGGAGAAAAATATATGAGATATAAATACAAATCAATTTTAATTTATCTAATGGTACTATTGGGTATTATGTTTTTTGAAGTAAATGCATCTAATAATGCGAAAAACATAAAGCAATTAAATTATGTAGAAGGGGAAATTTTAATAAAATTTAAAAAAGGATTATCTGATTCAATTAAGGCAAATACGTTTCTGCAAAATAAATTAGTAACCAAAAAAAATTTTAAAAATTTTTCAATACAATTGGTAATATTACCCAAAACTCAATCTGTACAAAATACTATTGCTTTTATGAAAGAAGACGATAATATAGAATATATTGAACCGAATTATTTATGGAAAATTTCAGAAATACCAAACGAAGCTTTGTTTGACAGCATGTGGGGATTGAGAAATATTGGACAAAATGGTGGTACTTATGATGCAGATATCGATGCAGATGATGCTTGGAATTTCACAAAAGGTGATACAACTGTTGTTGTAGGTATTATTGATACAGGTGTTGATTATACTCATGAAGATCTAATAAATAATATGTGGAGAAATCAGGGAGAAATCCCGGGTAATAATATTGACGATGATGCAAATGGTGTTATTGATGATATTTATGGTTTTAATGCAGTTAATGGAAGTGGAGATCCAATAGATGATAATGATCACGGAACGCATATAGCGGGAACCATAGGCGCAGAAGGTAATAATGGAATTGGTGTTGTTGGTGTTAATTGGAAAGCTAAAATTATGGCATTAAAATTTTTAAGAGCAGATGGAATGGGTGGAACAAGTGATGCTTTAGAGTGTATAGATTATATTTTAACCATGAAAAACAGAGGTGTAAATATTAAAGTAACAAGCAATAGCTGGGGAAGCGGTCCATATTCTTCAGCTCTTTATGATGCTATTACTGCTTTAAAAAATAATGATATATTGTTTGCTGCAGCTGCTGGAAATTCAAGTAAAAATAATGATATCTATCCTACATATCCAGCAAATTATCTGCTTGATAATATTATTGCTGTCACTGCCACAGATAATAATGATGAGTTAGCTTCATTTTCAAGTTACGGAAAAACCAGTGTTGATGTTGGAGCACCAGGCGTTAATATTTTAAGCACAGTTTCATCATTAATCATGCCATCGGGAATTACTTATAATGGTGCATATAAGCTTATTTATTTAGGTTTTGGTTATGAAGGAATCAATGGTGAAACATCAAGACTTAATGTTATGCAAAAAGCATTGAATTTCTATGGATTGGGGACAACTGGATATATTCTCTTAGTCGATGATGATGGTGGCAATAATTATGAAAGCTATTATGTTAATGCTCTTAATAATCTTGGATTTAGTAATTATTCCATAATTACAGTAAATTCAGGTGAGAGCGGTCCAAATTATTCTACTATGGCAGGTTATGATTTAGTGATTTGGTTTACTGGCGATGATTATATAACAACACTGACAAATACCGATCAATTAAATCTTATAACATTTTTAAATGATAATGGAAATTTATTTATTACAGGACAAAATATTGGTTATGATATCGGAGGAACCTCTTTTTATTCGAATTATCTTCGAGCAAAATATATTAAAGATAAAGTTTCAACATATAACTTTAAAGGTGTAAATATATTTTCAGATGAATTGCTAGACTTATCAATTGGCACAGGAGATGGTGCAAATAATCAGAATTATATAGATGTAATTTCAACCTTAAATCAATCTTCGGTAGCTTTTAATTCAATAATTTATCCATATGATTCTAAAAATGGGACTTCTATGGCAACACCACATGTTTCAGGTTTGGCTGCATTATTATGGAATTATAGACCTGATTTAAATTATACGGAGATTAAAAATGCAATATTAACAACAGTTGATACAATCCCAAGTCTCACAGATAAAACACTCACAGGCGGAAGAATAAATGCGAATAATGCAATTTTGAGTATTTTAGTGCCAAATAGTCCTCCAGTAGCAGAAGCTGGCAGTACTCAAAAATGGGGAAACGAATATTTATCTTTATCTTTTGACGGTTCACAATCGTATGATCCGGATGGCACCATAGTATCATATTTATGGGATTTTGGAGATAGCACAGCGATACAAGATGGAATAGAAGTTGACCATGTATATGTTAAAACAGGAATATATACAGCAACATTAACGGTTATAGATAATAAAGGCGGTAGTGCAGCCGATACTATTCTAGTAACAATCAATAAATATCAAATTAGAGTAAATTGCGGCGGCGGATGGTATAATGATACTAATGGAAACGGCTGGCAATCAGATAAAAAATTTGATACATCAAATCCGTTTTCCTGGGGTTATATAGGAGGTAGATGGTGTAAGACAACAGATCCTATTGCAAATACGGATGATGATCTTTTATATCAAAGATGGAGATTAGGACATAGTTCATATAAATTTAATGTTCCAAATGGTATTTACGAAGTAACATTAAAATTTGCTGAATTATTTTGGAATTCTAGCGGAAAAAGAATTTTTGATGTAAATTTAGAAGGTAATTTAGTGTTAAATGATTTTGATATTTACACAGAGTCAGGACATGATTCAGCCGGTTCTGATAAAATATTTACAATAACAGTTACAGACGGGATTATAGAAATTGATTTTATTCCAATTAGAAATGTTACTGCAATTAATGGGATTTTTATTAAAAAAATGTAGTTGATAAATAAAAGAAGGAATATGAATATAATTTATGGATTATGTGTAACTAAAGATGAAGAAGATATTATAGAATTTAATCTAACTCATGCCGCTAAGTATTGCAAGAATATTTTTGTATTGGATAATGGAAGTAGTGATACTACATGGAAAATTGTTAATGATTTAAGTAAAAAAAATCCTGCAATAATTCCTTTAGAAAGTAAAAAATGTCAATATGCTGATGGGTTAAAAGGCTATGTTTTTAATAAAGTAAGACATATATTTAAAGAACAGGATTGGATATTAATATTGGATAGTGATGAATTCTTAGAAGAAGATCCTCAATCTTATATAGATTTTTGTAAAAAAAATGGATATGAATATATTAAATCTATACGTTATGAGTTTTATATAACTAAACTTGATATGGATAAAAATTGGTTTAAAAATAGTATAAATATTTCCAGCTTTCACGAATTACCGTGTCATTATAGAGTATGGCTTCCAGAGAGAAGATTATTTAAATACAAATCATTCCTTATATGGCCGGATTTTGATAGCAATAATAATCCAATTCAGAGAAATTTTCCTATAGGGGTAAAAAAGAAATTAAATTTTAAAATAATAGGAATGAGACATTATAGATATCGTTCTTATGAACAAATTAAAAAAAGATTAAAGATTAGATCAGAAGTTTATAAAGAAACAGGATGTTTTATTCATAATAGAAATAATAACATTGAAAGAATATTTAAATATGCAAATAATAATAAATTAAAATTTGCATTTCCAGATGAAAAAATTTTATATTTATCATTTTTTAAATATTACCTGGGTTTTATAAGTTTTATACCTTTGCCATTCAAAGTTAAAGTAAAATTACTCAAGTGGACTGGCTTTAAATAGTCGAGAATTATATAAAAGTCATAATTACAGTTCTATAGGAGGATAAAATGAAAAAAGTCTTTTTATTTAGTTTACTTTTTGTTTGTTTTATTAATTTAGATTCAGCAGTATGCGCTTTATTTGAAAATGCAGGTTCTTCGATAGGATTAGAACAAATCAAAAAACAAAGTTTTGGAAATCCTACATGGATCGATTTTAATAATGATGGTTTTATTGATATGGTAGATCCGCGTCATGATTTTGACCCTTCATTTTATATCAACAATGGAAACGGAACTTTTACGAATATTTTTAGCCAAACAGGAATAACATCGGGAAAGAAAATTGATCGGCATGGTCTTGTATGGGGTGATTATGATAATGATGGCAACATGGATTTATTTATTGTCGTTGGCACAAAATCAGAACAGGTCGAGGCAATAAGTCAATTATGGAAAGGTGATGGACAAGGTAATTTTGTTAATGTTGCGGAAACAGCAGGTGTAACAAAAGGAGGACGAAGCGGGAATTGGGTGGATTATAATAATGACGGTTTTTTAGACCTTTTTATATTGGAAGAAACCAATATAACTTTATTTAAAAATAATGGTAACGGAACTTTTGCTAACGTAACTCAAGAGGCTGGATTGGAAATAATGGGGTATTTTTTGCAGTCAAGTTCCTTTGCCGATTATGATAATGATGGAGATATGGATTTATTTTTGGGCGGAGACAGAGACCAATTGTTTAAAAATAATGGCGACGGAACATTTAGTAATGCTTTTCTTTCAAGCGAAACGAAAAATTATCAAGAAGGCCAGGGCATTGCATGGGGAGATTATGATAATGATGGAGATTTGGATCTTTTCGTTGCCAGAGGTGTAAGTGATTATTATAGAAATATTATTTGGAATACATCTAAAATAACTTTTGCAAACATAATATTTAAAAATGAAAGCCCTCAGGGTATCGATTTTAGAACAAACGGCACTACAGTTACTTTTTATCTCAGAATAAATAATAGTTTTTCAGGATCAAATATATTCATAGGAGAAGCAAAAACCAA
This sequence comes from uncultured bacterium, assembly GCA_964457585.1. Classification (GTDB taxonomy): domain Bacteria; phylum JACRDZ01; class JACRDZ01; order JACRDZ01; family JACRDZ01; genus CAYWFU01. The sequence goes on from CAYWFU010000015.1 coordinate 39,801, forward strand.
TCCGACACAAAATCGTTTTACTTTATCGGCTGCTGTTGGAATTCCTTATATTTCGGAGCAAGAAAGAGCATTTTATATATGGAAAGAAAATGACTCAAATCTATGGCATTTAAGATGGAGCACTAATGCTAACAGACCTAATTTTTACGGAGAAATAACTTCCAATGGAGATTTTACAGAAGCGATTTCTTTGTTTATGCCTTTAGGTACTAATAAAAAATGCACACTATATCAAAATAATGGAGATGGAACATTCACAGATGCTACTGATAATACTAATGTTGGATTGACTGGAAATTATTATTCTGCTGTCTGGGGAGATTACGATAATGACGGAGATTTGGATCTTTATGTCGTTGATTCTGGAGATATAACTGGAAACAGACCGAATCGTTTATATAAAAACAACGGTAATGGTACTTTTACCGAAAGTGCGCAAGAAGAAAATGCTGCTGGAATGGAAGCGGTTGGAAGACACTTTGGATCCAGCTGGGGAGATTATAATAATGATGGATTTTTAGATCTTTTTATTTCTCAGGGACGGGGCTGGGGTTATCCGCTAGCTTTAGGAACAGAAATTTTATACAAAAATATAGGGAATTATAATAACTGGTTAAAAATCAATTTGACAGGTGTGTTGAGCAATAGGCTTGCTCTTGGTGCAACCGTAACAGTAAAAACAGGAGATAAAACTTATTTTAGACATTTAAACGGTGGTGGTGGCGGAGAATTATATTCTCAAGGATATACGCCAATCCATTTTGGACTAGGCTCTGCTGCTGTTGTTGATTCAATAATTATAAAATGGCCTAGCGGGTTGATTAAAAAAATTGAGAATATTGCATCAAATCAAACATTAAAAGTAATTGAAGATAGTACTCTTATTTTTGAAGCAGAAAATAATTTCACAATTTTGAATGATATCGGTACAAATGGAAAAATAAATGTAATAAAAAGATATTCTTTGGATAGTATAAATAGTGTGGGATTACCTGACCTTGGAGATGAATTTTCTATAAATTTTGATGTCCCTGTTAGTGGAAAGTACATATTATTTTTAAGAGAAAAAACAGGGAACTTTATGTCTAAAGATGTGTATTGGAAAAGAAATGGATATAGTTATAAATTAGACAATAATAATATTGTGCTAACGAAAATCAATTCCAGTATAACTGGACCTGAAAATATAAATGATATTATGTGGGGATTAGTAAACACCTCCAGCATATGGCTTGAATCGGGAAACCACACTTTCACAATAAAAATGAGCAATATGGTATGGGGTTTAATAGACTATTTGGAAATAATATCTGTTCTGCCTTGATTTTCCGCAGTTTGTAATTAATATGTTATTATGTTATTATATTTAATATGAATATTAAATTAAAATCAATTATAATTTTAGTAATATTATTGTTAATAACTTCCATATATTCCGAAGAAACATCCGAATGGTATGCTTTTAGTATTTCAAAAAACATCGATACTACATCAATGTTTAATATCGGCAAAATTATTCTGGATTCTCCCTGCGGTAAGCATGGATTTGTAAAAGTAAAAAATGGACGTTTATATTTTGAAGATGAGACAAAGTGTAAATTTTGGGGAACAAATCTCACTCATGCTTCTTGTTTTCCAACAAACGAAGAAGCAGTTATGATTGCTGACCGGATCGCTTTTTTTGGGTTTAATATCGTACGGTTCCACTTGATTGATTCTAAGTTTGAACCAGAAGGTATATTTAAAGATACAAATCCGGGTAATAGTGATATTCAGGCAAAAAAAACAGGAATATTTAGCGAAACTCAATTCAATCGTTTAGATTATTTTATTTACCAATTAAAGCTGCGTGGTATTTATATATATCTGGATTTACTTGATGGAAGGAATTTTACGCTTGCAGATGGTGTAATAAAAGCAGATGAATTACTCATGGCTGCAAAACCAGTATCATTATTTGATACAACACTTATAAGATTGCAAAAATTATATGCAAAAGAATTTCTTACGCATTATAATGCCTATACAAAATTTCAATATTTTAATGATCCGTCAATTGCTCTTATCGAAATTACTAATGAAAATTCAATGTTTATTACTAATCAGAATACTCATTTTATACCTGATTATTATCAGAGTATATTAAATACAATGTATACTGATTGGTTAAAAACAAATTCTGGGACAATCAATGAATTTTATAGTTATCTTGGAAAAAAATATTTTGATGAAATGACTGTATTTTTGAAAAATCAAAATGAAATAGGTGTAAAAGTTCCTATTACCGGTATAGCAGGATACTTAAAATCCGAAGATCTGCAGGTTCAAGAAAGCTGTGATTTTATTGATACACATATTTATTGGGATCATCCTTCTTTCCCGGTCATACGATGGGATAAAAATAATTTTGCCATACGTAACGGTTCTTTATTCACAACCGAACATGATGAAGAACGTGCTTTTTTTATTAATACATTAACAACCCGCAATCCTAAAACCAAACCTTATATACTTGGTGAATGGAATCAGCCTTATCCAAATCAATATTCTTACGATTTTCCTCTTTTTATAGCATCCGAAGGTTTAAAAGATAATTGGGACGGGCTTTTACAATTTGGGTTTAGCAATGGGTGGGACACTAAATTTGTTTTTAATGATTTAAATTATTTCTTTTTTATAAATTCAAATCCTCAGCAACTAATTTTAAATGCTATGGGAAGCCTATTTTTTTTAAAAACAAATAATGTTGAAAGCAATATTGTCAACAATACATTGATAATAAATTCATCAATAATTCAAGCTGCTGTTGGTTTTATAAAAGATAGAACAATTATTTTAGGCGATTTTACAATAACTCCTGATCAAAACGGAGCTGTGGTAATTTATAAAAATCCTACAGGTTTCTTATTTATGGCTTTAAGCGAGATAAAAAATACGGAAAGTGGATGGAATCAAGAAGGAAAATTTGTTTGGGGTAATTCTCCTGTACTGCTGAAAAAAATCAATGTTGATGTGAAAATTAGTAGTAATGATAAGCAAAGTGTTTATGAATATGATGAACAAGGGTCTCGCAAAAGAAAATTATCAACTACTTTTAGTAATAATGTCGTGTCTTTCTCAACTAATCAATCTTTATCCCCATGGTTTGAGATTGCTAAATCACCCAGTATTTTGCCATATTCCACGACTTTAGTTCTTGATGAAACTATGCAATTTACTATTTCGGGAGGGATACGTCCGTTTATCTGGAGTATCGATGATACAACTTCTGCTTACATTAATAATGGTTTGCTTATACCAAAATCAAATATAGATTTTAAATCTGACTATATTTGTTATATTAAAATAGTCGATCAATTTGGAGATGCTGATAGCAGCAAAATAACCATACTTTATGATAATGACAAAGATAAATTACCTGATGCATGGGAATTATTATATAATATAAATATATATGATCCAAATGGTGATAATGGCTGGTATGGGGATATTGATAGAGATGGATTAATTAATGGAGAAGAATTATTATATGGATTTGATCCAAGTGATTTAAGCAGCCCTTCTCCGCCATCTGCTCCTTCATTTAATGATATTGGACCAAAAAATAATTTTGATAAAATAATATCACAAAATCCTTGGCTTTCTGTAAATAATTCAAGTTATGATACTGCTGAATCTTTTTACAAAAATATTCGTTACTCATTTGAAATATATTCCGATGCAGGATTAACGCAATTATATGATTTCAGTTCTGAAATAAGCGAAGGAAAAAATACTACTTTATGGACAGTATCCAAATCTTTGATGGAAAATACAAATTATTGGTGGAGAGCAAAATCTTATATTGGGAATTTAAAAAGTGCATGGATGACACCTATTTTGTTTACTGTGGATATTGCTAACAATCCTCCTACAAAACCTAAAAATAGTTATCCCCCTGATAAATCAGAAGTAAGTACAACATATCCTAAGCTTGAAATAACCAATGCTAGTGATCCTGAAGATGATATTTTAACTTACGAATTTAATCTTTACGATCCTGATAGAACTGTTTATAAAGTTAGAGAAATACCAGAGGGTTCCAATGGTATAACTCAATGGAATGTTCAATATGTATTAAAAAATAATGTCTGGTATTATTGGGAAAGCAGGGCAGTTGATGAAAATGGAGAACAAGGTGAATGGATGGATAGAAGCTCTTTTCTTGTTAATACATCCAATAATCCGCCATCTGTTCCGGAATTAGTTAGTCCGCTGAATACCAGCGAAATTATAACTCAAACACCTTATTTAATTATAAATAATTCAAAAGATTTGGAAGGGGATAAAATTTCATATTTTTTTGAAATCGATACAACGAATACATTCAGCAGTCCTAATCTGGAAGTTTCGGAAAAAATAGTAGAAAATATATCTAATAATTATACTTCATGGCAAACGTCACAATTAAAAGATAATACTTTTTGGTATTGGAGAGTACATAGTTATGATGGTAAAGCATATTGTACAACATGGACAAATGGTATGTTTTTTGTTAACACAGAAAATGATCCTCCTTCACAACCAGTGCTTTTAGCACCGACAGAAATTTCAATAAATATTCTTAATCCTGAATTTAAGATATATTCGTACGATATCGATTTTGATAATATTAAGTATGATTATAAAATATTCGATACAAGTGGAAATATCATAAATTCAATTACTGATGCAGACTCAAAACGGGAAATAAATTTACCGTTTACTAATAATCATAAATATTATTGGCAAGCACAAGCAAAAGATGAGCATGGACTTGAAAGCGGCTGGTCAGAAAAAACATGGTTTATATATGTTATTGGGAATTCATTGCCAACCGCACCAATATTAATAAGACCTAAAAGAAAGTCTATCATTACTAATACACAAACACCCGAGTTGATTATTGCTAATTCATCTGACATCGACAAAGATCCTTTAATTTATCATTTTCAGGTTTTTGATGATGTAAAACTTTCGGATATTCCTGTAGCAGAAAATACTCAAGTTATAGAAGGTAGTAATGAAACTACGAGTTGGCAAGTTAATTTGATATTACTTGATAAAACTTATTGGTGGAGAGTGCAGGCATATGATGGAATTGATTACGGACCATGGTCTATAACTTCCAGTTTTATAATTAAAGTTGAAAATAGTAATTTTAATTCAAGTACAAATAACATCAAGAAAAAAGAGAAAAAGATATGTTTAATAACAAGAACTATTGAAACAGATTTTAATTCATCGTATATAATTGCTTTTTTAAACAGATTTAAAGACAAATACTTGTTGGATTTTGAAATCAGCAGATGTTTTATTGATTTATATTATAAGTTAAGTAGTAATATTGAATAAAATATCTATATATTACAGATTAACTAAAATATTATATATATACCCAGAGGGATATAATTTTCCCCAAATCTCCAGCAGATGATAATAAATTCCCTTTTTGATCAACAAGATTTAATGGGGTTTGAATTCTGGCTATTTCCATATTTGAGTTAATTATTCTTCCTTTTTCTTTACATAAAATAAGATATTCATTTTCATTTTTGCAATCTTTTATCTGATAAGTTGATTTTATGAATGTTAATTTATTATTAGCTGAATTATAAATACCGGGTTTTAAATCTGCTTTAATTTCAATCGGATTATCTTCAAGATTATGAAGGATAAGTTGAGAACCTTTTATATCATTACTATAATTAAAAGATAAATCCTTTAAATTTATACTATCAATTTTATTGGTAAATTCAAGCAAATGAATTGCTGAAAGAGGGATTTCATTCGAATTAATCTGCAATTGCGTAAAAAATGGTATGGAATTAACAAGTCTTGCATTATTTTCAATAAAATAAATTTTATCATTTTGTGTAACAATTAAATCCAGCCCAAATATTCCCCTGTAATTTTTTCCCCTCATATATTCACCAACTTTAAATGTTGATTCCCTAATATCATCTGCAGGGATAGGTAAGTCACCCCATTGATTGCCAGTTGCGCCTGCTTTATTTTTTGTACATTCAGAGATACCGGTAATCTGCAGGAAAGGGCTTGATACGATAGTTCCATGAGATGTAACACACGCATTAATTGTTATAGTTAACCCTTCGATAAATTCTGATATTTTCACTTCACGTTCAATAATACGCGGCAATATTTTTATCAAATCCTGTTCAGTACTAATTATATAAGTATGAGCACCGGCAAAACCTTTTGCAAGCTGTATTACAAATTTTTTCCCAAGTTCATTTGAAATTGTTTTATAATCTAAATTTGTTTTATCTGCTTTAATTATTTTATTTTTTGGAGAATTAAGTCCCAATTCCTGAAAATATTTAGCTGATTTTAATTTGTTTTCAAAATAACGGCCATTTTCTGATTGAGCTGCACAGATTTCCCAATTATTTTCATGTGCGCTTAATTCAAGGGAAGCGGAATTTTTAAAAACTAAAATTTTCTTTTTACCTTTTAAAGAATTTACATAATTAATAATTTCCGGGAATTCTGTAAGATTAGCAGAATTTCTAAAAGTCTGATTTTTATTATTTGCAGATTCTTCCAATGTAAATACATTTGTATTTTTACGCACTAAATCAACAAGAGGATTATAATCAAAAGTTGCAATATTATAATTTTTTAAAAAAAATTCAGGACCTGTACCTTGATAAACATCATTTGCAAGGTATATAAAACTATAATTTTCACATAATTTTTCAAAAATTTTTGTATATTCCATATCACTAACCCCAATGTTGCTAAAACATCAACTACCAAGTAAACATTTTTTAATGTAACCTTTAATTAAAGCCTGATAAGGAACATTAATCTCATATAATCTCTTTTCCTTATTTTCAACCCCATGCTTGTCCCAATTTTTATCAATATTCCCTTTATCCCAAACAAATTCTTTTGATCCATTATCTGTCTTCATGTTTATATTGTATATACTAGATTATACACTGTCAAGAAAAAATTCATGCTCAATATCATGTCAGCAAACTTCTTGATATGATAGACATTCATTTCAACTTGACTACAATTTTTTTGGAGCATATAATGTTTCAATTAAAAGAAATTATACTACAACTGGGTAAATAGCATTGACAATTGGCAATTGAGCATTGAGAATTGAGCATTGAGGTTTAAATCCTTTGGCGTTATTAATATAAATTGAATTATAATGCTCAATTGTCAATGCTCAATGCTCAATCGTCAATGAAATATTTGCAAATTTCAAGCATTTTCAGACTTGTGGGTAATAGTTAGGGTGAATCCCTGCGAATAGCCACTTGAATACCATTTACATAAATTTTTCTTGTACCACTGGACTGATCATAAACCGCTGCCACATGATTCCATATATTGAGTTTAAGTACATCTTGTGGTGTGTCAAAATTGTGAAATTCATTATCGTTTTGATGTGTTATATCTGCAATCGCGAACCTGAGCTTGAGTCCAGGTAAAGTATGAAAACTATATGTCCGCTTATCAACCCAATCACCAAAATCGCCCCATTTAGCTACAATTTGACCTAAAATATCCGAGATAGGGAAAATCCAAGCATCAATGGAAAAACTTCCTGAGGGATTCAGGTTTGGGGAGATTGTTACCTTCACATAATCATCCAAATATTATGTTATATAACGCTTATTCATCAATCTAATATGAAATCAAAATGATTTCGTATCAATGCATCTATAGCATTATTATATTTCTGTTGAAATAGCAGTCAAATATTTCTTAATTACCTTGTCATCAACCTTTTTCAAAACATATTCTATTTCTTCACTAAAATCTACATCATCAAAATAAGCAAGCTGCTCTCTGAAAAGTTTTTCGTTAAAAGCCCCTTCAAAAATTTTTTCTGCTGTTTTAGATATTTCCTTTATTGTAAATAAACCTTTTAATATGAAGTAAAGATCAACGTAATCTTTCCATTTGCTTCTTCTACCTAGAGAATATGCTTTCATTGCTGAAAGAGTTAAAACGTCTGGCATGGTGATAATTTTGTCTAAGTTTAGCGGTGATTTTATTTTGAATGGATATTCTAAAAAAGTTACCTTTACTCCATTAATAATTACTGTTAATTCTTCTCGGCTTTCTTCAATTGTTGCATCAATCGTATATTTTTTTTGTTTAATAATATTAACTATTTTTTTTGTATTAATAGGTTTATTAATAAAAAGATCGAAGTCTATTGATCGTCTATGCCCCATTTGAAGTGCAATTGCAGTTCCGCCTGCAAGATAGAAGTCTTGATAAAATTGTTTAATAAGAGGTAACAATTTCTTTTGATTATTGTTCAGCACTTCTTTGAACATGTTTCAGATGCCTTTCAAAAAAAAGCCTGAAATAGTTTTCAGTTTTTTTACTATAATTTTTACGTTTCAATGCAGTTTGCTTATAAAATATTTGTGCTGTTTTTTTCATACCTAATATATCTAAAAGTTTTAAAAAATCATCAAAGTCCCCTCTATTAAGAACAGCCTCAACAATACTTTCTTCGCTTAAATTATCAACATTTTTTACATACCAGAATAGGTAGGGTTTTGCTTTAATTATATTTAAAAGAGATTTATTTTTCATCGTATTTCCTTTGATTGTAAGTAATATTATAATAGCATAAAACAGGGTATTATTCAATAGACTTTTGCGCTGGTCTTGGAAAATATAGCTTGACATATTATTAAAAAAATTAATATAATTCAAATGTAAAATAGATAACAAAAAATTATATAATGCCTTTACAGAAAATTAAAAAAATATGGATTAGTAGCCATAAAAGTTGAATGAAAAAGAACGATTTGAAATATTTTTAGAAGATATAAATACTATCCTGAACGATATAATAAAAAGTCAGTCAATAATGTTAAATAAAATAGAAAAATTACATCAATCACTTGAGGATATGTTTGAAACATTAAGCAAAAGAATAATGGAACGTAGCACATCAATTTGACAAGGAGATGATATAAAAATGGCAAGCAAAAAAGATCGATTTGAAATATTGCTGGAAGAGATGCGGAGTAACTCCAAGGCTATTGCAGAAGGGCATGGAATCCTGGTAAATAAAATAGAAGGAGTACAAAATGAACTTCGAGAGACAAAAAAAGAATTAAATGAAAAAATAATATGGAGTAACAGAGCGCTGCATGAGAAGATAGATGGAGTAGAAACTAAACTAACTAATGAAATTAATAAAGTGAAAGCAGAAGTAGCAGAAGTGAAAGCAGAAGTAGCAGAAGTGAAAGCAGAATTCAGGCAAGAAATAAATGATGTAAAAAAAGGAATAACTAAAATCGATACCAAACTCACACATGTTCTTGATCGACAGGATATACAGGAAGCAAAAATAGAGAAAGTGTATCAAAAAGTATTTATTAAAAATTAATTTTGAAATTCAAATTCAATTTACAAAACAGTTTCCTTTTAAAAAAGTTTGATAAACAACTTTAGTTACTTAAGAAATCAGTTGCCATAAGAAAAATATTTTGAGAAAATCAATTAATGAAATAACAAGATAACTAATAA